>JBBSAR010000197.1:0-7448 GCA_038252125.1 Desulfatiglandales bacterium | reverse complement strand
CTCAAACAGGAAAGGGGCGGGGGATCCCTGACCGCTTTGCCCATTGCCGAGACGGAGGCCCAGAATATTTCCGCTTATATCCCCACCAATCTAATTAGCATCACCGACGGACAGATCTACCTTTCTCCCGATCTCTTTCAGAAGGGGCTCCTTCCGGCGGTGGATGTGGGCAAATCCGTATCCAGGGTGGGTGGAAAGGCCCAAATTTCTGCGTACCGGCAGGTGGCTGGAGACCTGCGTCTGTCTTACACGCAGTTTCAAGAACTGGAGTCTTTTGCCCGTTTTGGAACCCGCCTGGATCAAAGGACCAAAAAAATCCTTGAGCACGGCCGAAGGGTGCGGGAGGTTTTGAAACAAAGGCAGCTTTCTCCCATGAGCACGGGCGAGCAGATTGCTGTTCTTATGGCTGTTGCCGGAGGGCTTATGGACCGGGTGCCGGTGGAGCAGATGAGTGTTGCGGAAACAGCTCTTCTTGAAAAAGTTCTTATGGAGATCCCCGATCTGCAAAATGCCGTTTCGACGGCCGAGAAGGATGATCCCTTGTGGTCAAAGCTGATGTCCCTTATCAAAGAGGCCCTTTTGCCCTTTATGGAAAACGATGCAAACACTGGAATCGCTGAACCGAAAGATCAAGACCGCGCATGATCTGTTGGGAGTGGTCAAGACCATGAAGAGTCTTGCCGCGGTGAATATTCGACAATTCGAACGCGCGGTGGAATCCCTGGAGCAGTACAAGGCCGTTGTAGATATGGGATGGAAGGTTTTCTTGAGGTCGGGGAAGCCGGGGGCTTTTAAATCAGGAAGTAACAGATCTGCCTGTTTGATCGTTGGATCGGACCAGGGGATGTGCGGTCCCTTTAATGAGGCCCTCTGGCCTTTTGTGTCCGAACAGGTGCAAACGTTAAAAGATGGAGGCCATGAATTGTCCTACTGGACCATGGGCGAGAAGGTTCACGGCATGCTGGAAGACGCGGGGGCTGTGAGTGAAGAACAATTTTCATCGCCGGGGAGTCTACAGGCCGTTATTCCGCGGGTTCAGGATGTGGTTCAGAAGGTGGAAGCGTGGCGGTCCGGGAGGAAACTGGAGAGCCTTTATCTCTGCCATCATGTCCTTGCCCGACAGGGAGGGTATTCCCCTGTATTCCAGAAGGTATTGCCTCTGGATGAATCCTGGGTGGAAGTCCATGCCTCCAGCCCATGGCCCAACCGTTGCCTGCCCATGCTCGGCCTGACCCGGGAAACCATGTTTACCCATCTTTTTCGACAGCATCTTTTTATTTCTTTCTATCGGGCGTTTGGCCAGTCCCTTGCCTGTGAGAATACCGCCCGGCTTATGGCCATGCAGGCCGCGGAAAAAAACATTCTGGAACTGGAAGAGGAACTCCAGGCCCGTTTCAGGGAACAACGTCAGGCCGCCATTACCAGTGAGCTTCTGGATATTATCTCGGGTTTCGAGGCCTTGAATGAGGAAGGCTTATCCGTTTAATCCGGTTTCTTAAAACCGCGGATATAGCGTGCAGTTTCTCCTGTTCAACAAGAGGAGAAAGATTTCAGGCCTTTAAGAATAGTTCCCATATCGGGGCCGCTTCATTTTTTCTTGATTTGCCTTGGCAATGGCTCTATAGTCCTGTCCAAAATCATATATTTTTTTTAATTCTAATCGGCAATTTTTTTGAAGGAAGGAGACGTTATGGATCCAGACAAAATCATGGATGGTTTATTTAAGGAATTGACCGTAAATTTGAAGGCCATGTCGAAAGTCAAGAGCCTTGATGAAAAGCTCTCTTACAGCAAAATTGTGAAAAACCTTTGTGAATCGTTGGGCGTCTTTCTGAATTTGGCTACGGAAATGATGGATTACGACGATTTGGATGAGCTTGAGGAGTAAAAAAGGGAGCGATGGCCTATGAATGTATCTCGGTTGATTCAACGTCACGTAACGCAGTACCCTGATAAGACCGCCATTATTTTCGAGAATAGACGCATTTCCTACCTGGAATTGGACAGACTCATTGACAGGGCCGCCTTCGGATTTGTTGAGCTGGGATTGGAGCGGGGAGACGTCCTTTCCCTGTTTCTCCCGAGTCTTCCTGAGCTCATTATTGCCTATCTGGGCGCCGTCCGTGCCGGGATCACTCTGAACCTGGTCAATGCCATGCTGCAGAAAACCGAAGTGGCTTATATCTTAAATGACTGCAAATCCAGGGCAGTCCTCGCGGACAAAGCGAGGCTGCCCATCATCGAGACGGTGAAGCCCCAGGTTCCTAACCTGTCCAAGGTGATCGTGCTGGAAGAAGGAGAGGATGCCCCTTCCTTCAGGTCCATGCTTGCACGTGAGATCCCGCCTTTCAGTGGCCCGGAGACCAAGGGGAGCGATCTCTGCCACCTCATGTATACTTCGGGAACGACCGGCTGGCCCAAGGGGGTCATGGCTACACACCTTAACGTATGGCATAATGCCAGAGAGTTCGGGAAGGTCCACTTTACTCCTGAAGACGTTATCATGGTGGCTACTCCCATTTTTCACTGCTGGGGCCTGCTCAACGGGACCTTCGGCATGCTGTCCGTGGGCGGGACCGTCATTACGGTGGAACGCTTCTATCCGGAGCCGGTTCTGCGGGACATTGAAAGACTGAAACCTACCGTATTCATCGGGGTGCCCCCCATGTACAACCTGTTTCTCAAACAGCCTGATCTGCACACGAGGGATCTTTCCTCCGTGGTTTTTTGTCTTTCCGCTGCCACGAAAATGCCCGAAAACCTCATCAGGGAAATTGAAAAGAGACTGGGTTGGCGGTATGCGGAGGCATGGGGCCTGACCGAGGTCTCCTGTGTGGGCGCCACTTCCCCTTATACGGAAACCCGAATCGGTTCCTGCGGAAGGGGGATGGACGATGCCGTCATGAAGGTGATTGATGAGGAAGGCCACACCCTGCCCCCGGGTCGGCAGGGGGAATTATGTGTAAAGGGAACTTGCGTAACGAAAGGGTATCTGAACAAACCGGACGTGACGGCCGAGGTCTTTGACGGGGATGGCTGGTTTCATTCCGGGGACATTGCCTACATGGACAAAGACGGATATGCCTTTATCGTGGATCGAAAAAAAGACATGATCAATGTGGGTGGAGAAAAAGTATTCCCTTCGGAGGTGGAGGATATGATGATCAACCACCCGAAAATCAAGGATCTGGTGATCGTGGGTATCCCGGATGATCTCAGAGGGGAGGCGCCGAAGGCCTTTATCTCTCTCAAGGAAGGGGAAAGCATGACGCTGAAGGAGCTGCGGGAGTATTGCAAACCGTTGATGGCGCCGTATAAGATCCCGGTCGCAGTGGCGTTTCTTGACGAAATTCCCCGCTCCGCGGCCGGCAAGGCCCAGAGGAAGCAATTGAAAGATAAGGAATGGGGTCTTTAATAAAAGGAGAAGAAATGGGTTACAAGTATATTCTATATGAAGAAAGAGAACGCATCGGCATCATGACGTTGAACCGGCCGGACAAGCGAAATGCGATGGGAAAAGAGTTTGAATTAGAGATTGCTTCCTGTCTTCGGGAGGCCAGGGACAAGAGGACTGCAAGGGTCATTATCGTCAAGGCGGTGGGGCCTGTATTCTGTTCGGGGCATGACAAGGCGGAAATTCTGCATCAGCCCATCAATGATGTACGGGCCTTCTTTCAGACCTGCATTGACCTTTTTGATCTGATGCGCTCCATCCCTCAACCGATCATTGCTCAGGTCCATGGGATTGCCATGGCGGGAGGGTGCCATTTTGTCGCGGGTTGCGACCTGGCGGTTGCGGCTGAAAAGAATGCCAGGTTTGCCATGACCGGCATGAAGATAGGGTACAACTGTTCCACGCCCACGGTTGCGGTAAGTCGTGCCATCGGAAGCAAAAAGTGCCTGGAAATGCTTTTTACCGGAAATTTTATCAGCGCGAGGGAGGCCATGGAAAACGGGCTCGTTAATCGCGTTGTCCCGGATGACAAGCTTGAGGAGGAGACTTGGGCCCTTGCCAAGGAGATCGCCCAGCACAGCCTCATGGTCTTGGGCATCTCTAAGCAACATTTCTACCAGCAGATTGAAATGCCCGAAAGGCAGGCCTACCATTACGCCAAGGAACTTATGGCCTCCCAGTCCGTGTGGCCGGATGGAGTGGAGGGGATGGTTGCCTTTAATGAGAAGCGGCAGCCGGTATGGCCTGAAAATTAGACTTCATTCAGACAGGAAGTCGGGCATCAGTTCATACCCGTTATGGTAAAGAATTCCTGATTGGATGGCGTTTTTTTCGCTGAACCCTCGCCTGGCGTTATTGGAGGAGAGTTCTTTTCTTGAAGCCCAGGCGAAAGGAGCCGGGTCCATGGAATGGGTCTTCATGGAAATCGGGGTATAATGGTCGCTGGCCACCATGACTCTGTAGTCGTCAAACTTCTCCAGCCCTTTCAGAACCGCCCCCACGACTTTTTGGTCAAAGGCTTCTATGGCCTGGATTTTCTCCCGAATGTTCCCGCTGTGGCTGGCTTCGTCCGGGGCCTCCACGTGAACAAACATGAAATCCAGATGGTCCAGCGCCTTGATGGCCTCTTCCGCCTTCCCCGAATAGTTGGTATCCAGATAGCCTGTGGCGCCTTCCACCCTGACGGGCTCCAGACCCGCGTAGGCGCCGATCCCTTTGAGCAGATCAACCGCGGAAATAACACCTCCCGTGAGTCCGAACCGGTCTTTGAACGAAGGCATCCGGAGGGCCTTGCCCTGTCCCCAGAGCCATGCGGAGTTTCCCTGCAAAAGTCCCCTGTTTCTCCGTTCCAGGTTGACGGGATGATTTTCCAGGCATTCCCAGGAACGTCGTATGAAAGCGACAACCGGATCTGATTCTTCCCCGTTAAGATATTTTTGCATGTTCCGGTCCAGGACGTCGTGGGGAGGTATCGTGGCGGTTTTCTCCGGCCCGTTTTCCCACACCAGAAGATGACGGTAGGCGACCCCCGGGTAAATATGAATGCCCGGCAAAATCAGCTGCTCCTTAAGGGTGTTTATGATTTGCACCGCTTCTTTGGTGGTGATATCGCCGGAACTGTGACTGACCATGATGATTTCACGATCGGATCTGTGGTTGAGGGTGACAAGATTCAGCCGGAATGCCACGTCGCTGGGTGAAAGGGAGACGCCCATGCTGGCTGCCTCGAAGGGGGCGCGACCGGTATGGTAAACGGAAGGATCATATCCCAAAAGAGAAAGATTGGCCACATCGCTGCCCGGGTCCATCCCCGTGGGAATGGTTTCAACGAGCCCCGTCCTGCATCCCGCAATGCGGTCCATATTCGGGGTGTGGGCCGCTTCGAGCGGCGTTCTTCCGCCCAGTTCCGCAATGGGATAATCCCCCATGCCGTCCCCCACAAGGAGAATGAATTTCGTGCCTTTCAGGGACGTTCTTTTCATAGCTTGCTTCCTTCCACGCGAATCATAACGGTTTTGTCCGTTACCATGTCCAATCCGTCGATGATGGAAATGGCCTGCTTTGCATCCCTCTCCAAGGCCTTATGGGTCAGCATGACGATGGGGACGAACCCTTTGGTGACCCGGCCTTTCTGAATGACCGAGTAAATGCTGATATTAAAATCGGCCAGGATTCCCGCTATTTTTGAGAGAACGCCCGGGGTATCCACGGCTGAAAACCTGAAATAACAGGGCGTTTGTATTTCATCGGAGGGCTGTATTTCGATCCTTTTTGAAGGAGAAGACGCATGGGCCAGTGGCGACAATCGATTTTTGGCGCCGGACCGTATTTCCCTGGCCAGGGTGATGATGTCCGAGGCTACGGCGCTTGCTGTGGGTCTTCTCCCGGCCCCAAGACCGTAATAAAGGTTCGGGCCCACAAAATCTCCTTCAATATAAATGGCGTTGTAGGCGCCGTTGACATTCGCAAGGATATGATGTTTGGGGATCATGGCAGGATGAACCCTTGCCTCAACCTTCTCCCCCAGATCCGTCGCGATGGCCAGCAGCTTGATGCTGTAGCCCAGTTCCCCCGCAAAACGTATATCGTCAGGGGTTATGGAGAGGATGCCTTCTCGCGGGATATCCTTGAAAGCGACCGCCTGCCCGAAAATGATCGATATGATGATGGCAAGTTTGTGAGCCGCGTCCGTTCCATCCACATCCAGTGTCGGCGGATCTTCGGCGAAACCCAGCGCTACGGCCTCCGCAACCACTTCCTCATAGGGAAGGTTTTTCTTGGTCATTTTCGTAAGGATATAGTTTGATGTCCCATTGAGTATGCCCATGCAGGTGGTGATCCGGTTGGCGGAAAGTCCGGTCTTCAGTGCGCCGATGATGGGGATGCCTCCCCCCACGCTTGCTTCGAAACAGAGACCGACTCCGTATTGATCGGCTGCTTTATAGATCTCCTCCCCGTACTCCGCCAACAGGGCTTTGTTGGCCGTAACCACATGCTTCCCATTTTCCATCGCCTTTAAAATGAATTCCTTTGCTTTTCCCAGGCCTCCCATAAGTTCCACAACAATCTGGATCTCGGGATCATTGATGACCTCCATGGCGTCGGTGGTCATAGATTCCCTTTCGGGAGTTACGGAAATACCCCGGTCCGTGTCTATATCCAGGTCGGCTATCTTTCGGACTACCACCTCCGCGCCGACCCTGTCCGCAATGATGTGTCGGTTTATGGAAAGGGCCTCGAATGTTCCTGCCCCCACGGTTCCGAATCCAATGATTCCAACGTTGATTTTTTTCATGTTTCCTATCCCTTTATTTTGGCTTATAGAACCAATTCATATCCTTTGTATCCCAGCAGCCCCTCCACCTCCTGAAAAAACGCACCGCAAGGAGATACGTTGAAACGATGGTGGGCGGAGATGGTAACCAGCTTTTTTTCTGAGGATTCCATGGTGAAAAACAATCTGCAATCTCCCGGATAATTGAAGACAATGTTTCTCAAATCCTCCAGCAGGTCTTTTGGGGGGTCTTTTCTTTGCTGCAGGGTCAGTCGCACCGCCTTGACATTCTTCAGCTTCACCGATTCCAGAGATTCAATTTCATTGGCAATGATCTTTGCCGTGTTGTCTCCCACTTCGGCGGCGCCACTGACGAGCAGCGCCCCTTCTCCCTTCAGCAAAAGAGAAACATCCGCGAAAAGTTTCGGGAATACGACAACTTCGGTAGAACCGGTCAGGTCTTCCAGCTGAATACTGGCCATCTTATCGCCTTTCTTGGTTCTTTTGATCTTTATGCTTTCCACGATTCCGGCAACCTTGACCGGGGACTTATCCTTTTGGGTGGGCAGGTCCTGTATCAGACAGGTGGAAAACTTCTCCACTTCATCCCGAAAATCTGAAAGAGGATGTCCCGTAATATAAAAGCCCAAGGCTTCCTTCTCCCGTTTCAGCTTCTGCTTTTCGTCCCACTCTTCTATTTCAGGCAGTTCGAGAAGACCT
>JBBSAR010000196.1:0-7465 GCA_038252125.1 Desulfatiglandales bacterium | reverse complement strand
CGAAACCGGGCGAATTGCAAAAATCATGGAAACAATTGTTCGCGCCCCTCCTTTTTCCTTGACTGCGTCTTTATATCAGCTATCATCTGGCAGCTTGAATGCATACAAACAATTCCCTACCCACGAGCCGAAGGCGCCCTATGGAGTACGCTCTCAAAGGCCGTCCATCCATCTCCCGAAAGGGGCTTTTCTTCCTGTCGGGAGCGAAACCTTTCACGACAAATCCAAAGATCTGGAAATATCAATTGGTAGAATCGTTGCATGTGCTGACCAAGAAAGTCTTCGGCATTGTTGCAAAGTGCTTTGTATCTTCAATGGGCCTAACTTCATCATCTCAAGCTGGAGGATGAATGATGCCGGATTATCACATCAACATTTTTTATTCAGAGGATGACGAAGGATATATTGCGGATATCCCGGCCCTTGAGGCTTGCTCAGCTTTTGGCAAAACACCTGACGAAGCATTGAGTGAAGTTCAGGAAGCCAAAAAACTATGGCTGGAGGCCGCTATGGCAGAAGGAAAGCCTATTCCGGCTCCAGAATATCGGCCTGTCATCTATCAAGTGGGGGCGGCGTAACAAGCGCCGCCAATAGGTTCACAGGAATCGAGCGAATAGCAATGGACTGAGTGTGGCACAACTGGAAAATATCGAAGCGATTGAAAAGCGGCCGTGGGAGATGCGGAGACATTGTGCTTCCACTCGCTGGGCGGCCACGATTTCCAAGAAAGTGAAGAATTCCGCAAACGGGCGATGCTTTTACGCTAACGGGGTAGTAGATGAAGGCTGATGGCTGATTTTAAGTTTAGGCTATCGGACCCGAGAATTCCTCCCTTACCCCCTTCAAAAAGGGGAGACAAAGATCGTACCATGCGCATTTCCAGTTTTTTTCGGAGATGCGTTCCTCGGAGTCCCCTTTGGAAAAAGGGGATTTTGTAGCAGTGCCGGTTTTTAAGAACCAATTGGACCTACTGATTCATGAAAATGCCCCTTTTCTGGAATTGCCTCATTCTCAGAATGTGGATCAGAAAGGATCTCCAAATTCGGAGGGATTTGCTCCATGTGCGATTAAAAACCTTTCTGTTTATCATGCATATTTGGACACTAAACATCTATAAAATGGGAGAAGAGCCAAAGATTTTTGTCGATCATTCTCTTTGGGCGAAGAATAAACAGAAAAACCATACAATCACTGGTTACCTCACGGTTCAATATCACTTCGGCGGGCAACATCGGCATTGGAGAAGCAGGGTATGCCCCCGGCGGAACCGCCATGCTTTCCGTCAATTTCCCAAAGGAGAAAAGAGCCAGAATCCTCGGATTATGGAACGTATCCATTCCCCTTGGAAGCGCACTCGGCATCGGAATCGGAGGGTTTGTCGCCCAACACTTTGGCTGGCGCCATGCATTCGGGCTTGTGGCCTTTCCCGGCCTGATTTTGGCCGTCATGTTCTATTTTGTTAAAGATTACAAAACCATCCGACTCACCAAAAGGGAAGAAACCGGCAAAGAAACCAAAATGAAGTTCGTTGATATGGCAAGGGAGTTCACCCATAATCAGACCTTGCTCTGCAACAACCTGGCCTTTACCTTGAATGTTTTTATCACCACCTCTCTTCTGACCTGGCTACCCACATATTTTCACCGGTTTGACAATCTTGCCATGGACAAGGCAAGTATGAAGGCCGGGTCCATCATGATTCTTGCAATCATTGGAGCGCCCCTGGGCGGTTTCCTGTCAGATGCGTGGATGAAGAAAAGAGAAAACGCCCGACTTCTGTTCCCTGCCATATCGTCCATTCTTACCGGGATCCTGCTCTTCATCGCATTTGGCTATTTACGGGGGAACGTTCAATATATTGTCCTGCTTTTTATCGGCATAACCGCCGTGGCGTTTGTCCCGTCCGGCGTGGCTGTGACCCAGGATGTGGTACACCCGGGGCTTTGCGCTGTTTCCCTGAGCCTGAATGTTATCATTCAGCACCTTTTGGGCTCGAGTCTGGCTCCTATTGTCATAGGAAGGCTTTCCGACACATACGGCCTGGATACGGCCCTCACAATCCTGCCCGTATTCGCATTCCTTGCGGGGATCTTACTTTTTGTCGGCTCCTTTTACTATACGAAAGACCTTTATGTGGGGGATTCCGTATCCCTTGATAACAATTTTCCTGATTAGTGGACGCGTTTTAAAGGCTCCGGGAATTGCGGGGGTGCTCTAAGATTTTATGGTTTCGCCTTTACGCGCCATCCCCACGTCCCCCATCCCCATGAACTTTTGCCGGGACAAGATTGCCGGATACAAACGCCCCAAAAGCCTTGACTTCATCATGGAAGAGGAGATACCCGGAACCGCAACGGGAAAAATACTCCACAGGGTGCTGAAAGGGCGGCATGGAGAAAAGACGGTTTCCTGAGAAACACTACAGGCAATGATACTGAATTCACGCAGCGCCTGAGTCCGGCATTTAAGAACCTGGGATCTGGTTTCCAGGACGAAGAGACGAGACGGTTCGCGTAGTCTCGAACTTGATTCCTATGAAAGGGGTTCCAGATCCCGAAATATCCGTTTGAGGGGAACAGCGCGCACCTTCGGGCCCAGGGGAAAGGTTTCCTCTCCGGCGTGGATGACATCCAGCCGTTGCAATTTTAAATCTTCAAGGGCGCTCTTCATGGAAGGTGTCATGCGGGGACTGCTGGTGCGTTTAACTTCGAATCCGAGTCTCTGCCGGCCTCGGATCACGAAAAGATCAAGCTCCGCACCGCCATGGGTGGCCCAGAAGAAGCACTCTTCCCTGCCGGCGCCGAGTCTCCGGATAATTTGCTGGATGACAAATCCTTCCCATGATGCGCCCATTTTCGGATGTCCTTCCAAGTCGTGCAGGGTTGGCAGGTTCAGCAGGCTGTGCAGCAGACCTGTATCTTCCAGATAGACCTTCGGGGCCTTTACCTGCCTCTTTGAAATGTTTTCATGCCAGGGCTGCAGTTGCCGGACGACCATGGCCCCGGTCAGCGTGTCCAGGTAATTTCTGATTGTGGTGTCTGATACGCCAAAGGATCTGGCAAATTCGGAGGCGTTCCACGTCTGCCCGTGATAATGGCTGAGCATGCGCCAGAATCGATGAAGGGCGGTGGAGCGGATAGATATACCCAACTGTGGCAGATCTCTCTCAAGAAATGTAAGAATGAAACCGTGCCTCCACTCCATGCTTTCCCTATCTGTCAGGGCCAGGTAGGAACGCGGAAAACCTCCGCGAAGCCAGAGTTGTGCATATGAGCCATCTCCGATTTCGTCCAACGCCAGCCCATCCAGCCGATGATAAAAGATCCTTCCCGCCAGGGACTCTGATCCCTGTTTGAGCATGGCAGGGGAAGCACTTCCAAGGATGAGAAACCTGCAGGGTGTGTTCCCGCGATCCGCGAGCACCCTGAGTACGGGAAAAAGATTGGGGATGCGCTGGATCTCATCTATCACCACCAATCCGGTCCGCTCTTTGAGTGCCAACATGGGATCGGAAAGGCGTGAAAGGTCTTCCGGATTTTCAAGATCGTAGTAGAGTACGGGCTGCGGAGAATTCTCGGCAATGGCCCGCGCAAGGGTGGTTTTTCCTACCTGACGCGCCCCGATGATACCCACTACGGGGTATCGTGAAAGAAGGCCGTTAAGGGTATCCATTTCTTGTTTTCTCTGCAGCATGAGGCTTTTTACCTTGAAATCTCAGTGGAGTCAATCGAATTTTCAAGGTTATTTTGAATCATGGTAAGAAGTCAAGGAACCTCTGAGGTGGTGCTTGATTTATACTCGATAGGAATTGTTTCCCCGACGGGAAATGGACGGGTGGTATTTTGGTGGGGAAAATGGATCGTGCAATATCTCGAGAAAAGGGCTGAACTCTGAAGATTCAGGAGTTTCGTGGCATCCAGCCAGGCCTCTTGTCTTAGGATTTCCCTATCCTCGGCACTGTCGTAGTTCAAATAAAAGGTTCTCCGGAAAAGGTTCGGCAATGTCCTTTGCCAGCCAGGTCTTCCCCACCTGCCGGGGCCTGTGAGAAAGACCATCTTTTTCGGCAAGTCTTTCAAGATATAGCTTCTTTATTGTCGCTTCATCTGATTTTTCTCCAAAGGCGTTTACGACCATTCTGCATTGCTTTGCACAATAGTCGAGACTATTCCGCAAAGTAATGCTGAATGGTCGAAAGAAGTTTGATCAAAGGTATTGACTTTTGCGCCCTGAATTATCAATAAAGAACAGGTTTCATGCCGATGATGTGAGGAGAAATAAAATGACCACGCCCGGACAGAGAAATTGAAAATGGATTTAATGTGAGTCAAGAGCAGACTTGGCCCCTTTCCATTTTCTCTATGACCCGGTCGGATGCCTTGGAGATTAACCAATTAAGAATCGAAAGGAATTGAAATGAATTCAAAGATAAGGATTGGGATAGTTATCTGCGATCGCTACCGCCGCTGTGCGGGAGGAAAGTGTTTCCGAGCGATGCGGAACAAGGAGGGGGCCTTCAGCATATATAAGGACACCGAAGTTGAGTTGGTTGGTTTTACAACTTGCGATGGTTGTCCTGGCGGTAACATTGAATATGCGGGCGAAGAGATGGTGAAGAATGGCGCAGAGGTTATTCATTTAGCTACCGGCCTGGTGGTTGGTTATCCCCCCTGTCCCTATATCGATACATTCAAAAACTTTCTTGAAAAACGCTATGAGGTCAAAGTCGTTGTAGGCACACACCCTATACCGAAAAAATATCTTGAAATGCATACTCATCTTGGGACATGGGAGAACTCTGCATGGAAGCCACTTCTCGCGCCGACCATGAGTGATAAAGAGACCCGTGCAAATTACGATTAGCCATAGCCACTTGATAGCAGAAACGAGGGCCTGAGTGGGGTTCTGATGTGGTGAACAAATATGGTTCGTGCCGGACGGTATACGACCCGGGAGAATGGGAGACCAGCGGCTGATGCGAAAAACATTTTTTAACGGAGATCTTACAGGATGAATCGGAAAATCAATACGCTGTATTTCAGCCCAACAGGCACAACCGAGAAAATAGTAATCGGGATTGCAGAGAAAATAGCAGAGAATTACGGCGGAGAAATTGAGATCAACAATATTGACGTTACATTGCCGGAAGCCAGGAAAAAGGCTCTTTCTTTTGATAAGGATACCCTTGTTATCGCGGGCGTTCCGGTTTACGCCGGACGCGTTCCTAATGTATTGCTGAAATTCTTAAGCACGATTTCCGGAAACGGTGCAACGGCGGTCGCTGTAGTTCTTTACGGAAACCGCGATTATGATGATGCGTTAATAGAGTTCAAACACATTCTGGAGGCGGACGGTTTTAGTGTTATTGCCGGAGGAGCATTTATCGGCGAGCATTCCTTTTCAACAACGCTCGCAGGCAACAGGCCCGACCAACAGGATATGGCCGCGGCTGCTTATTTTGCCGTTAAGATAGTTGATAAATTGAAGACACCCGGAGAAATTCCCGGTGTTGTCGTAAAGGGGAATATCCCTTACAGGGATTATTACCGGCCCATGGACCAAAACGGTAATCCCGTAAGTATCCTTAAGGTTACGCCCAAAACAAACAGCGATTGCATCGATTGCAAGCTCTGCGCCGAGGTTTGTCCCATGGGATCAATTGATTCAGAGAATGTTTCCAAAATAACGGGTATTTGCATTAAGTGCGGCGCCTGCATCAAAAAATGTCCTGTGGGGGCAAAATATTTTGATGATGAAAATTATTTACGGCATAAACATGAACTGGAGGCTGAGTTTACCGGTAGACGGATGGAACCGGAATGTTTTGTCTGATGATGCAGATTCATCGCATTGCCACATTTTTCATGAATCGGCTCTTGGAGTTGATCCCTGAACCAATAGATGCTTTTGCCGTGTGTCAAGGTATAAAAACGATTAAATTAGAGGTAACCCCGCCTGCTCAACCGATTTCTATTGATTCAGACGCTATATTTAATGATCTCGAAAACGACAGGACTAAAGGACTTCTTGCTGAAAATGTAACGTCCGCCAAGATATACTGTGAGGCAAGCGTTGAACATCCCGGTTACCTTGATCGAGTGAATTCCGTCACAAAAAAAAGGCAGACCGGCTCGTTTGAAAACGGTGAATTTAAGGCGCTGTAATGGCTGATCCAAAACAACTTTGGGAGTTGGCCGGCGGGAATGGAGCAGGCAAATCCACATTCCACTATCTGTATCTTGCCAAATACGGCATAAAGTTCGTGAATGCTGATTTGATAGCGAAAGATATAGATCCGGAGGATCCGGGAGGCTCAAGCTATTATGCTGCGACCGTAAAAATTCAGGGCATTACAGATACTACGGTATCGATAGGCAGATTACGATAAACGCGCAACCACGGCATTAGGGGCATCGGCGAAAAGCCGCCGCGCCCATGCCAACCATCGGGAGAATGATTATGGAGGAAGACTACATCCCCGTCAACTGGCAGGACGGGGCCGGCGAGAGTGTTGAAATCGGCTATCTCAATCGCAACGGCCAGCAATGTTGCGGTCATTGCGGGGTGCAGGGAACCGATCATGGACAATACGCCTATAAGACTGAATGCACAGTCTGCGGCCATGTTTATGGAACAAATGGCGCGGACATGCATGAAAGGCGTTGTCCCGAATGCCAGAGAGGCGCGCCAGGCATCAGGTATTGGAAAATTATTGAGAACTGATGCCCATCCGTTTAATACTGTTTCGGGCACTGTTGGTTTCCAATTCATAAATGAGTGAACGAAAGGAAGGGGCAGAATGATCAATGTCATAGGAATTGCCTGGTTCAAGGACGAGGATACGTACCGCAGGGCGATTGAGATCTTTACCGATTCCGAAAATATGCCTGCCAGTTTTGAAGACTGGAGAGCTCTTGTCGAAAGAGAATGCGAAATTATCAAGGGGAGCGGCAATATCGCGATCCGCGCGGACATCGATCCGGATGCGTTTACCGCTTGGTGTGCGTCCCGTGGATTGAAAGCCGATTCCCGGGGGAGAATCGCGTTTGTAAACCAAGTCAAACTCGACTACGAGATGACCGGCAAAGGAACAGTCATTGAATAGCGTGCGGAGTTTCTCCTGAAGTGCCCCTGCTGTCTTTAACTTCGGGCAGTCGAGGAGACGTGAAATCTCCCGCAACGGAATGAAGGACCTGTCGGGATAGAACAAAGGAGAGACATGCGAAGTTTTGTTCCCGAGGTCAAATGCTCTTCCTGCCCCGGGAGCAGCTCTCTCACTTATCGGGAAAGATGGTCTTCCAGTCATCCTTCAGGGCTTGGTCTTAAATCCAATACCCGTGAATGAATGGCGTTCATCGAAGTAGTTGATCCATGGCATACGGTTCAAACTGCTTCTCCGACACAGCAGGGCGAATTTTACCATGAAGGGCATGAAGGACTTGAAGAGAATCACACTTGGAACGTCATT
>JBBSAR010000195.1:0-7492 GCA_038252125.1 Desulfatiglandales bacterium | reverse complement strand
CCCTTGCAAAAGAAAGTGGGCTGCCCCTGGCGGTGAAGGCCGACAGTATAGATGGCCTGATAGCCCTTAGTGACAAACTGACAGGCATGGGCTTAAAGGATCTCGTACTGGATTCGGGAGCGCGGGAGATCAAACAGCTTTTTCAGGATCAGATTGCCATTAGAAGAGCGGCGCTCAAGGCCGGAAGCCGGGCTCTCGGCTTTTCCACCATTACCTTTCCGTGTGAAATGGCATCCAATATTGATGTGGAAACCCTCATTGCATCCATGCTGATTGCTAAATACGCCGGGATTGTCGTTCTTTCCGATTTCAAGGGAGAAAACCTTTTTCCGTTGCTGCTCGAAAGGCTCAACATTTATACGGACCCCCAACGTCCCATGACTGTGACTGAGGGAATTTATGAAATCGGTACGCCGGACGAGAATTCGCCCGTGCTCATTACGACCAATTTCTCTTTGACCTATTTTATCGTCAGCGGTGAAATCGAGGGAAGCAGGATTTCCAGTTGGCTTTTGGTAAAGGATACGGAAGGCCTGTCTGTTATGACCGCGTGGGCGGCAGGGAAATTTGCCGGCGATGAAGTGGGTATGTTTGTCAAAAAAAGCGGCATAGCAGATAAGATTTCTCACAAGAAGATCATTATTCCCGGATATGCGGCATCCATCAGTGGAGAGATGGAAGAAGAACTGCCGGGCTGGGAGATCATGATCGGGCCAAGAGATGCGGCCCTGATTCCGAAGTTTCTCAAGGAGATGTAAGTCCAAGACTTCTTGAGATGGGAAACAACCAATCTTACGTCTATTAGGGAGTTTACGCATGCTACTGATCGGAGAAAATTTAAATGTGATCAACAGGGTCATAGGCAAGGCTTTCAAAGAAAAGGATCCCGGACCCATTGCGGCGGAAGCCGTCCGTCAGAAAGAAAAAGGGATGGACTGGATTGACATTAACCTTGGCCCTGCAAGAAAAGGGGGACCGGAGCTGATGGAATTCGTGGTCAAAACGGTCCAGGAAGCGATCGGAGACGAGACCCCTCTTTGCCTCGACACGTCCAACGTAGAAGCCATGGAGGCCGGTCTTGCTGCGCACAAAGGAAAAGCGATTATAAATTCCATCATGTGCCGGCCTGAACGCTATGAAAAGATGATCCCTCTGGCGGTTAAATACAAAGCGAACATGATTGCCCTCATGTGGTGGCCGGACGGGTTGCCCAGGGATGAAAATGAAAGGGCCGCCCTTGCCGTTGAGCTTATCTATGCAGCCAATGAGGCGGGCGTTCCCAACGAAGATATCTTTGTGGACGGTATTGTTACTCCCGTGAATATTCAGCAGCCGCAGCTCATGAGCCTGATGGCTTTTCAGGAAATGCTCCAGGATATAGCCCCGGGCGCTAAATCCACCTGTGGTCTTTCCAATGTTTCCAATGGGCCGCCGGATGAACTCAGGCCTATCCTGAATCAGACCTATATGGTCATGTTGGAGAGGAAGGGCATGTATTCCGTAATCGCCGATGCCTATGACGACCAGTTGGTCGCCATAGCGCGGGGCCAGAAACCGGAAGTGGTGGATGTTATTCATAAAGTAATGGACAGTGAAGATATTGATATGGGCTCGCTTTCAAAGGAGCAGCAGGACTATATGAAGACGGCCAGGGTTATAATGGGTCAGTCCCTTTATTCGGACTCCTGGCTTAAATTGTAGTATCTTTCGCAGAACAGAGTTTAGACCTCCCCTAAAGGGCTGGAACGGGCCGGGGGAGGTCTTTTTTTTATATAAAGACATTTGAATTTACGATGATAATAGAGGAATTTAAGATGAGTGAAGGAAGCGGATGTGGAAGTCAGGGCTCCTGTGGAACTCCCGGAGATTTTGAAAGGAACCAGCAGGACAAGATGATAGAGGCAAATCTGGCCAGGGTTGGCAGGAAAATTGTTGTCATGAGTGGCAAAGGGGGCGTAGGAAAGAGCAGCGTAGCCAGTTATCTTGCGCTTCTCCTGAGCAGCAAAGGAAAGAAAGTGGGGCTTCTCGACGTGGATCTGCACGGGCCCAGCGTTGCACGCCTTCTGAATGTGCAGGGTGGGTTCGACATGGGTCAGGAAGGGATTGTAAGACCTTATAAATACTCGGACAATCTGAGTGTCGTGTCTCTGGAAATGATTCTGGGAGATAAAGACACAGCGGTTATATGGCGCGGACCCATGAAAATCAGCGCCATCAGGCAGTTTATTTCGGATATTGAATGGGGAGATCTCGATTACCTTATTGTGGATTCTCCCCCGGGAACAGGGGATGAACCCCTGACCGTCATTCAGACCATTCCGGATGCGGAAGCCTTGATCATAACGACTCCTCAGGAAATCAGTCTGGCCGATGTTCGAAAATCGATCAATTTCTGTCGTCAGGTGAACATGCGGATCCTCGGGATTGTGGAAAACATGAGCGGTCTTGTTTGCCCCCATTGCGGAAAAGAGATCGCGCTGTTTGGCGCGGGGGGCGGCGTCCAGATGGCAGGACAGATGGGGGTGCCTCTTTTGAGCCAGATTCCCATAGATCCGCAAATGGTCGAATATGGAGACAGGGGCGACCTTGGCAGTTTGAAAGAAAAAACGGATCTGGAAATGAACAAGGCCTTTGAGAAGATCATTGATGTTATTCTAAAGGATTCGTAATTGCTCTTTTTTGGCTTCTTCCAATAAAAGACTTTATACACCGAGAGATTCTTCGTTCCGGCGCTTGTGCGCCGGAACGGAGAAGTTTATTTGTCTTCTTGACTACCCTCCGCCTTCTTCTTTTGTTCATCCTCTACCACGCAGAAAATGCCTTTTCCGGCCCTGGCCGGGCCGAAACATTTATTGTCGGAAAGACAGGTTGCACGCCTGAGATCGCCGGATGCCCAGCGATTTATCAATGCCGGTTCCCGAATAAAGGGACGACTCATGGAAATGTAATCGGCATAACCTTTCTCAACGAGATCCTCCGCCAGTTCAAAAGATCGGTTTCCTCCGACCAAGATCAAAGGAGTCTGTAGGTTCTTTTTGAACTGTTTGGCCGCATTTCTGAAATAGGCCTCCCGTTCCATCTTTGAAATGCCGCTTCTAGATGGGCTGAGGACACCGGATACAAAGGTTCCGCCGCTCAATTCAATAGCATCTATCCCCCCTTCCTGGAGCATTTTGCCAACCTGCAGGGAGTCTTTCAGAGTCAGTCCCCCTTCGATGCAGTCTTCGGAATTGAGCTTCACCAGAACAGGGAAATCCGCTCCTACCAGCGAGCGTATTTCCGCCAGGGTTTCCATAAGAAATCGGGCCCTGTTCTCGATGGATCCGCCATAGGAATCTTCCCTTTTGTTAAAGGCCGGAGACAGAGACTGGCTCAGAAGATACCCATGCGCCGCATGAATCTGAACGCCGTCGAACCCGGCGTTCATGGCTCTTTTTGCAGCCTGACCGAAGGCTTTGACAAGGTTTCCAATCTCCTCTTCGCTCATTACCTGTCGCGGCGACTTGGAAAATTCCGAGGCCTGTGAAAGGGCCAGCGGGACCTTGCCGATCAATTTAGCATTGGCGAAAAAGCCTGCGTGGGCGATCTGAAGAATGATTCTGCTGTCGTTGTCATGGGCAGAACGTGTCATTTCCTTCAGTCCGCCTACCAATTCATCCGTGTAGATCCCTAACTGCCATGGCCCGGCCTGGCCGTCTTTTCGTACATAAGCATGGCTGGATATAATGAGCCCTACGCCTCCCTTTGCCAGATCCGTTGTTAGGCTAAGGAGTTGAGGTGTGCATGCGCCGTCTTCCGAAGCCATCCCTTCCCAGGTCGCGGAACGAACAAATCGATTGCGTAGTTCCATCCCGTTGATTTTGCTGCTTTCAAATAGTATGGACATGATCTTTTCCTTTCTTATTTGTGAAAGTGTGAAGCGCAAGTTTGAATTCTTTCCTTTTTTTAATATGAAACGGGTCCAAGGGTCAAGCCGAATCGAGGGGTTGCGGGATAATGGATGCCCTTCTTGTTCCTTGACTTGCCCGGTTTATCCAAATATTATCTTGAAGCAAGCATGAAACAAAAGCTATTTCCCGGAAAGAAAAGGAGCCTGCAAATGGAATTATCGGAACTGTACGAAAGGGGCGAAAAGGCGATCAGACGAAAGGAGTTCGGATTTCTCCTTGATGGTGTGGAAACCCAATATATTTTAAAACATGATCGGGAGATCATCGATGGGTACAAGTTTAGCCCCGGGTACATTGATGCGGTGGAATCGGAGTCATCGTGCACTGTGCTGGGAATCGATTTTGACACGCCGGTCATTATGTCTTCCATGACGATGCCGATTCCCGCCATCATGGACGATGGTTTGATAGAAACGGCTCTTGGCTTGAAGGCAGCCGGAAGTCTGATGTGGACGGGAACCCCCGTTCCCGCAAACCTTGCGGAGATTGTCAAGACCGGGGTTCCCGTGGCGGCCAATGTTAAACCTTTCAAGGACCGTGAAAAGATGTTTCATGCCTTTGAGGATGTTCAGGAAATGGGAGTACAGTGGATTGGGGTTGAAATCGATTCGGGGCAAGGAACCAAGGTCAAAGATCGCCTCATGGCTTCGGATTGTTCGCCCTTATCTGTTCTGGAGCTCGAAGATATCCGTAAGAGAATTTCCAGGCCTTTGATATTCAAAGGGATTTTGAGTCCGGTGGACGCCCTGAAATCCGTCGACGCCGGTGCCGATGCCATTGTGGTGTCTAATCATGGCGGTCATACCCTGGATTACCTCCCTCATGCCTTCCAGGTGATGGACAGCATTGTCAAGGCCGTTGACGGAAAGATCCCGATTTTTGTGGATGGAGGATTCAGAAGAGGAAGCGATGTCCTAAAAGGGCTTGCTTTCGGAGCTAAGCTGGTCGGTTTGGGGCGACCTGTCCTGTACGGCCTCGCAGCCGGTGGGAGAGACGGCGTTCAAGCGGTCATTGATGAAATCACCGGGGAGCTTAAACGGATCATGTGCATGGTTGGGGCTGCCAACCCTTCACAGGTGAAAAGGGATATTCTGATAGAGGGATGACAGTTTCAATAGCCATGGAAAGAGGGAATATTCCGAGAGTGACTTGCGCAGTGATTGACCTTTCAGCCATTGCCGAAAATGTCTCTCGTATTCGGAAAAGGATCGGTCCGAAGCGAGAATTGATGGCGATTGTGAAGGCCGATGCCTATGGCCATGGAGCGAAGGAAGTCAGTGTTTCGGCCCTTAACAGTGGCGCTACCTGTCTCGGGGTTGCCATGCCCGAGGAGGGGGGGGAACTTCGTTGCGCAGGTATCGAGGCGCCAATTCTCGTACTTGGCCTCATTCAGTCAGATAAGGCCCATAAGGCAGTTGCGCACCGACTGGAACTGACCATCTGCACCCTTGAACTGGCAGAGGCACTGAACCAGATTGCCGGAGCGTCATCGAGGCGCATCAAGGTGCATGTGAAAGTGGATACAGGAATGGGCCGTATCGGGATAGCGCCCTGCCATATGCTGGAGTTTGTGAGAAAAGTGAGGCAATTCCCGAATCTAAAATTGGAGGGAGTATACAGTCATCTACCATCGGCGGATGAAGAGGATAAAACCGATACCAAGAGACAGATCGGCATTTTTCAACAACTTCTGAGGGAAATGGAACAAGCAGGATTCAAGGTTCCCCGGAAGCACATTGCCAACAGCGCCTGTGTCCTGGATCTACCTGAATCGTACCTTGACCTTGTCAGGCCGGGAATTATGATCTACGGGCTGTATCCGTCCAGGGATGTCAACAGGGAGCTTTTACTCAAACCGGCCATGACGCTGAAGACCAATATTTCCTATATTAAAAGTGTTCCTTCCGGAACGCCGATCAGTTACGGAAGTACATACTGTACGAAAAAGGAGAGTCTGATAGCGACTCTCCCCGTCGGCTATGCCGATGGCTACAATAGATTGTTATCCAACCGGGGAGTAGTGTGGATCAGAGGACAGCACGCCCCGGTGGTCGGCAGGATCTGTATGGACATGTGCATGGTGGATGTTACCGGTCTGGTGGATGTACGCGTTGGGGACGAAGTCGTTCTTTTTGGAAAAGATCCGACCGCGGACGAGATAGCCGAAAAGATCGGTACGATCAGTTACGAGGTCCTGTGCAACTTGGGAAAGAGAGTTCCGAGAATCTATACGCGCTGATTTGGAACTGCTTCCTCGCGTGTTGATGATATTTAACCACAAGGCGGTGGCTGAAAGCGTCGGTTTGCCCTATATTCCCCTCAAGAAGTAACCTTTTTGCCTTTGAATGAAAAAATTCATGGTCGAAGCCGCTGGATCAATTTAAAATAGCTTGATTTTATAAAAATTCAGAGTATCATGATATCAATCATGAAAGCTCCTTTATATGGGGAGCTAGTTGGTTCTGAGAAGTAGTTGGTTCCGTCGATAGTGGCAACCCTATGTTTAGGACCAAGAAAATATTTATGAAAGGAGGGGGAGTCACTATGGCTAATGGAATCGTAAAATGGTTTAATAACAGCAAAGGATTTGGCTTTATTGAGCAGGAAGATGGTCCAGATGTATTCGTTCATCATTCAGCAATCAATGCCGAAGGGTTCAAGTCACTTAATGAAGGTGATCATGTTACCTTTGACATAGAGCAGGGAGCAAAGGGCCCGGCCGCAGCAAATGTTACCGTAAAATAGACTGGTTTTCTATTGTTGACGAGGGGCGTATCGCCGGGATATCAAGCGATACGCCCTTTTTCATTTAGTAGAAAATCAGGCTGAATATTATCTACTTCAGGTCGTACATAACAAGACGGCTTTTTGGAAGGCCTACGAAATAACTTTCACTCGTAACGGATGCAATAATGAGTTCATTTCGACCGTCCTGGTCCAGATCCGCCACCTCATAACCCACCACTGTTCCCGATAGTTTCTGTGATGTCCATACCGTATTGAGAGCCACGCCATCCCAGGCCATGAAATGAACCTTCCCGCTTCCAAACCAGCGAAAATCCGCCATTACACGCATGGTTTTGGAAATATTCTGACACACAACCACTTCGTTTTTGTCGTCGCCATCCACATCGCCCAAAAAAATGGGAGACGGCAGAAAAACCCTCACGGGTGTGTCGACCTGGCGATTCCGTTCGGTGTCCATCCAATCCATGTAAACGAGGCTTCCACCGAAATAGTCATCGCTCTTCCACAGACTGGTATCCTGCGCATCGAACACCTCGAGATGCTCATATGGCGTCAACATAGTGGTGTAGATGCTGCCTTTACCCGTGAGATCGGACTTGACGAAATTGAAGACGTTTCCGCCGCGAGGAAGTTTAATCTGTTCACCGGCAATCAAATTCTCTCCCTGTCGAACGAGGGCAAATACACCGCCCGTATATGACCCTTGAACGGCTCGCTGTTGTCCCACAAGGGTTTTGCCCCTCCCCGGGAGCATAGTGACCCGGAAGAGCCATTTCTGGCCACTGATGATCTCT
>JBBSAR010000194.1:0-7496 GCA_038252125.1 Desulfatiglandales bacterium | reverse complement strand
CGGTTTCTTTCAGACCGTAAATTTGTCGCTCTTTTAAAGAAGGCTCCGGCGGCGAAAAACTTTCATCACAGCTATCTGGGGGGGCTTCTGGAGCATACGCTGTCCGTATGTGAATTGGCCGTACAGATCGCCGAACATTATCCGCAACTCAATAAAGACCTGTTGGTCGTATCCGCTTTTCTGCATGATATAGGGAAGATCAGAGAATTCACCTTCCCGCCGAACATCGAATATACCGATGAAGGAAGATTGATCGGACACCTGGTATCGGGCGTGGAAATGCTGAATGAAAAGCTTGAGGGCATCAAATCCTTCCCCGCGGATCTAACGATTCGATTGAAACATCTGATTTTGAGCCACCATGGACAATTCGATTTCGGCAGCCCCAAAGAACCCTCCTTTTTAGAGGCTTTCGCACTGAATTTTGTGGATGACATTGATGCGAAAATTAACGGTCTGGGCCGTTTTATGGAAAGGGATCGACGAGAAGGCGCCTGGACTGACTTTCACCGGCTTTTCAGAAGGTATCTCCTGAAAGGGGATATTGTACAGCCTGAAAATGTAGTGGAAGAAGAAGTTATGAAAAACCGTATCGAACAAGCCTCCCTCTTCTGATGCGCATTGCCGTTCTCAGTTCCGACTACCGTGAGGTGGGTGGAAGAGAAAAATTTGTATTTGAAGTGACGGAACGTCTTGTCGCCAGACATGGCTGCGAAGCCCATCTTTTTGCCGGCAGGGCGCAGACCGAAAGAAGCGGCGTTATTTTCCATAAAGTGCCTGTCATCCCTTTCCCCCGATGGTTCAAGCCGATCAGTTTCGCCTGGTTTACGGACCGCATGCTCAGAAACGGGTCCTACGATATTATTCATAGCCATGACCGCAATTTTACACAGGATATCCTTACGCATCACGGTCTTCCCCACAGGACCTGGGTTAAACAGGTAAGAAAAAAGCGGGAAAGCCTGTTCGATCGTGCGACGGCCTGGGTGGAGGAAAAAGGGATCGCCCATCCGGGTTCTCCATGGATACTGCCGGTCTCCGACTTAAGCCGGAAAGCGCTGCGAAAGGCGTTTGAGATATCCGATTCGAGAATGCGGGTTATTCATCCGGGCATTTCAACAAAGCGCTTTTTCAGCATGGATAGAGAAGTTTGTCGGGCTCAGGTTCTCCGTTCTCATGGATTCCTCCCGGAGGATCTTATTCTACTTTTTGTGGGAATGAACTTTGAGGTGAAGGGGTTGGACAGAGTTTTGAAGGGCCTGTCGGTTTTTACGAAAGGCGGAACGAAAGATACCCGGTTGAAGCTCCTTGTTGTGGGAAAGGGAGATGAGAAAGCCTACGGAAAGATGGCCTCTGATCTGCGGATCGGTGGGCAGGTCTTCTTTGCCGGAGTTTCCGAGGAAGCGGAAAAATATTTCCTGGCAAGCGATCTGTTTATCCTGCCATCGCGTCTGGATACCTTCGGGATGGTGGTGCTGGAGGCCATGGCGGCGGGGTTGCCTGTGATTATTGCCGGCACGGTGGGAGCGAGGGATATTGTGAGGCCGGAGGAAAATGGTTTTATTCTTTCTGAAAGAAATCTGATAGCGGATATGGCGAGTTCTTTAGAGAAACTCATGCACCAGGACCTTCGCGGGGCAATGGGGAAAAACGCCAAAAAGGAAGCCGCCTTGCACGACTGGAATCTGGTTTCTGATCGGATTATGGACGTGTATAAAATGCGTTTGCAGCAGAAACGCGGAAATGGACTGGTTGGCATGGCCTGATCTACAGGATTTTTCATGTTTTACAGATTCCTCATTTTTTCTTTCCTATTCTTTGGGTTGGCCTCCGTCTTTTCATCGGAAGCGGCAGCGGGGAAACTGTACACCTGGAAAGATGCCCAAGGGGGAATCCATTTTTCCGACCGTCCTCCGGTCGCTGATAGCGTGAAGGGAAGGGTCGAAGAGAAGAAAATAAGAGACGCTCCGGCAGTAGAAGAAGAGACAGCCGAGGCAACAAGCCCTGTAGAACATGCCGTCCAATGCACCTTCCGGCTCAAGAATAATCAAGGGGGCGCTTCGGGGTTTTTTATAAGCAGCTCCGGTCTGGCCGTTACGGCAAAACATGTGGTAAAAGGCATCACCTACAGTATGAACGCTGAACTTCCGGGAGAGAAGAAACAATATCCGGTGAGGATACTTAGAAAGAGTCAGAAGTATGACCTTGCTCTTCTTCAAGTGGTGATGGACCGACCCGTGCCCTTTCTCCAATTCAGATCTACGGACTCACTTGTTCCAGGAGAAGAAGTCTGGACTGTGGGAAATCCCTTGTTGGCATTCAGGGAAACCGTGACCAAAGGGATCTTCAGCCGCATTTTCACGGAGAAGGATTTCAAAGAGGAATTGAGGACGCAAAAATCCTCGTTCAATTACAAGGGGGACTGGGTCCAGTTCTCCGCGCCGGTGACCCACGGCAACAGCGGGGGACCGGTGGTGGACGAAAAAGGAAAACTGGTCGGTGTGGTAAGCTGGGGGGTTACATCCCATACCGCCCTCAATTTCGCGGTCCCCAGTTCGTATATCCTGGAAGACTTCAAATCCTATCTCCCCTGATTTCATTGATCAACTCCATAACCTCCGGCGCACAAATTTCCATCTTCAGTGGCGCTTCTCCTTTCATACTGGATGGTTTGGTCGACACCATCATTGTAAAGGAAAAGCGCCTTTTTTTCGATATAAACAAATTTCACACAATAAATTTTTCACTATCTGTCCTTTCGAGGCCTGCTCAAGGTTCACCCGCGTTACGGCCTGTCAGGTTGCTGCAACCTAAAAGTTTACAACAGTAACTTTTCCCTTATCCGGTTCGCAACGGAGAATTCCCACAGCCGGGTCCTCCAGTATCGGTAGCCTCCAACCCGTCACACTTCACGCCGTCCCGGCAGGAGTCTCGGCTTCCATCCCAGAATATAACCTCCGATCGTGAGGACCAGCAAGGCTGAAGCGTAAAAAGGGGCGTTCAGTCCGACGCCTTCTACCAGAAACCCTAGAAGAATTGGCCCCAGAAGGTTGGCGAAGGCGATGACCATAAAGCGGATGCCCATAGTCAGTCCAGGATGTTCAGGATCGGAGAGGTCGGCGACCATCACCATGGAGAGCGGCTGTGTCAGGCCGAAACCGAGGCCGAAGAGACATAATGCAAGAGCAGTTAAAAGCCAGGATGACAGCAACGGGACCAAACCGACGCCGACGGCAACGGCCAACACGGAGAAGGCCATCATGTCCTTACGGCTGAAGACTTGAAAGATTCTGCCCACAAAGGGTCTGATCACCGTCATTGAGACGGCGAAAATGGAAATCAAAAGCCCCACGTCGCTTTCCCGCAGCCCGCGTTTCAAAAGGAGAACAGGTAAAAAGGAGGTACGCAGGCTAACGGTGAAAATGACGCCGAACGTGAAACCCAGGACGGCAAGCATGCGCGTATCGCAAAAGGCGGCCGCGGCACGTCGAAGATCCCCCATGAGGCTGTATGGGCCTGGGCCGCATACCCTCTTTGATTCATGAAAGCCCAGGACCATCAACCCCGCAATAGAAAGGAGCAGTGCCACCCCGAAGGCCTCCCGGTAGCCGAATCGCGAGGCGATAACCCCTCCCAGCGCAGGTCCGAGGCTTTGACCGAATGCCGCACTGAAGGTCAGGTACCCGAATGCGCGCTCACGTCGAAACGGCGATTCGAGACGCGCGACATAAGACTGACAGGATACAATGTGCAGTTGAAATCCCAACCCCCCCAGGACTTGTGAGGCCATCAGCAGCAGCACGCCGGCGCGCAGGAGCAGCAAGGAGCTCAAAACGTTACAGAGTACTCCAAAGAAAAGCATAGGCTTCACGCCGAACCTGTCCGTAAAGGCGCCGATGGGCACGGAGAGAAAAAATGAGAGCAGGCTGAACGCACCGACAATCAGGCCGATCACTGTAGGAGAGGCCTGCAGTTCGTGCGCCTCCAGGGGAACAAGCGGAAAAATCATGGCATATCGCACGAAATTCAGGGAAAAGGCTATTAGAATCAGATTCATATCTCTTTTCATATAACGAGAACCGAAACCCGTTGCAGTTCTTGCTTTTTGGCATTCTTCGAGCTGCTTTCATGAAAGGTCGGAGATCGCAACCGGAATCAAAACATTTGGATCGCGTTCGCGGGAAGGCTCTACTTGGAAGCACTTGTTCACAATCGGCGAAGGAGAAAATCAACCGTGCTGTGCCTACCGCTTGGAGCGGTCATCTTCTCTTGTTTGCCCTTTTCAACTATGTCAGAAGCAAGTGTCATACCCTTCCTTCTATCCCAAGAATTTTCCTATTGGCTCAACCCCAAACAGCGTCGTCTCTTCGTGAACCCCCTTTAAGAGGGTCTTGAACTGCTTCTTTACCTTTACATCGTTTCGGACGTGTTTGTAAACCGACTCGGAGACGACCACTTCTCCTCCTTCGGCCTTCGACTGGATTCTCTCGGTTAGGTTTACGGGGGAACCAACAATCCCGTACTTGGCCCGGGTTTTTGATCCGATATTGCCTACTACTACTTCGCCGGCGTTGAGGCCGATCCCCATCCGCAGCGGGGGAAGGCCTTCCGAAACCATCTCCTGATTGAACTCTTTCATACTTCCCTGCATTTTGAAGGCGCAGTCAATAGCCTTCCTGGCCATGGGCCCTACGGGTTCGTCGAAAGGGTCGAAAAAGACCAGTACGGCATCCCCGAAAAAATCCACAATGATCCCTTGATGTTCTTGAATGACCTCGATCACGTGAGAAAAATAGTGGTTTAAAAAACGGATGATCTCTTCCGGCGTCAGGGTTTCCGACAAGGACGTGAATCCCCTTATATCGGACATAAGCATGGCCACTTCCCGTTTCTGTCCTCCCAGCCTGGCCGCCTCGGGGCGCTTCAGCAGCTCTTTGGCGATACCCTGGTCTATGTACCTGCCAAAGGTATTGGCAATAAAGTCCCTTTCCTTCAGCCCTTCCATCATGGTGTTGAAGCTTCGGGTCAACTGAGCGATTTCGTCTTGGCCGCGGACCGGGATCGGCTTACTGTAATCTCCCGTAGCCACCCTTTCAGCCGTTCCTGAAATGGTTGTAAAAGAACGGACCATCCTTCCCACTACCAATCGGATCAGGATGAGAATGATCAGTATGGAGAGCGCCCCCCCCACAAAGTAATAGTCGCGGAAGTGAATGATGGGCATCAGGACCTCTTTTCCGGTGGCGAAGAGTACAATGGTCCAGGGAGCATATCGCAATCGGTAAAAACCGCCCACCTCATCCGGCGGCCTGCCTGGTCCCAGAACTGTTCCGTAAGGTTTTTCCTTGATGGCCTTTAACAGGGCCTTCTCAAAGGGGTCGTCGGTTTGTCCAAACAAGAGCCCTTTTTTCATGATTAATTTAGTATGACAGAGATATTTGCCGGCATCATCGATGAGACAGGCCTGCTCCGTATTCCACCAGCCAAATTTCTTGACGCCCTCCAGGAGATAATCGAAACGGACGGTAACCTCCAAGGTCCCGACCACCTTGTCGGATTCATCCTTGAGCAGGGATATGAGGTTCACTGTTTCCTTCCCCGTTCCTGCATCGTATTGGGGGGAGGTTACTTCGAAGGGACGTCCTTTTTTAAAATGCATCATCGGCATTTCTTGAGAAGAACCTCCTCTTCCCCCCATTGCCATCCCCATTCCCCTTCCCATCATCGCCGGTTCCGGCTCATGGCCTTTTTCCCATTTCAGTTCGGCCTTTTCAACCCCTTCCATTCCCCGTAACTGTTCCAGTATCCATTCCTGTATCACCGGTCCTCCTCTGTCATCAGATGTATGGTGAAACAACTGAAGCCAATCGGTGATGCGGCCTATCTTCATGTCGATCTGGTGGGCGGCTCTCTGCAGCTTCACGATGGATGATTCCTGCCATTGGGTGAAGAGCGTCCCCCTCATATAGATAAAGCCGAAAACCCCGACCAATAACAGAACCAGCGCAGCGGGAAGCAGTATCAGAAGACTGATGCGTTTTTGAAGACTCTTGATGGCCATTGCTCTTCTCTATTTTACCTCATAGTCGTACTGATCAAACAGCTTTTTATCTCCGAAAACAGCCTTAGTTTTAATGCTGTAAACCCCTTTTTGACTGAAATCCATGTTCGCGCCGTAAGCGCCTTTCATCCCCATGGTCATGGCTTTTTGTTCGGATCCATCGGGTCCCGTCACCAGGAACCCCACCTTTCCCTCTTCAACCGCCTTTCCATCCGGTCCGAAAATGGAGACCATCAAATGCTGTGTTTTTTGTTCCGGGAAATCATACAGGGTGTAGTGAAACTCGTAAGCATCCACGGTGGATGTGTGAATTTGGACGCCCTGGCTTACGGGGTGTTCCTGAGCCATGGCAAAGTGAAGCATGGAAAATACAGATGCCACGAACAGAAAAAAAACAACCCCCGAAAACGGCCTGACAACGAATCTTTTCATTATATTTCTCCTTTTTCCTTTTTTAACTTCCAGCCCTTCCAGAGGGCGTAGACGGCCGGAATGATCACCAACGTCAAGACGGTGGAGGATATCAGCCCTCCCACCATGGGGGCCGCAATGCGTTTCATCACCTGACTTCCGGTCTCAGTGCCCCACATGATGGGCAGAAGACCGATGAGCGTGGTGGATACGGTCATGAGCTTGGGCCGCACCCGTTCCACCGAGCCTTCCAGAATGGCCTCCCGCAACTCTCCTCCCGATTTCATATTCCCTTCCCGACTCATGCGATCAAATGCCTCATCTAGATAGACCAGCATCACCACGCCGGTTTCGGCGGCCAGGCCCGCGAGGGCGATAAAGCCCACCACTACGGCGACCGACAGATTATAATTCAGGAGATAGAGGAGCCACACCCCGCCCACAAGGGCGAAGGGAAGGCTTGCCATTACGAGAAACGCCTCGCTGAAATTGTGAAAGTGCATGTAAAGCAGGACAAAGATAATGGCTAAAGTCAAAGGTACAATCAGATTAAGGGTTTTGCGGGCCTCTTCCATGTATTGGTATTGTCCGGACCATACCATGGAGTACCCTACCGGCAGCTTTACTTCATGGGATACCACCGCTTTCGCGTTTTCCACATAGGTCCCCACGTCCACCCCTTTAAGGTCCACATAGATCCAGGCGCTGGGCCGGGAGTTTTCCGTTTTTATGGCGGCCGGTCCCTTGTGGATGGAAATGTGGGCCAATTGCGCCAGAGGGATGTGGGCGCCCGTCGGTGCGGTCACCAGGACCCCTTCCAGCATGTCGATGTTGTCCCGCAGTTCCCGGCTGTAACGAAGATTCACCGGGTATCTCTCCAGGCCTTCCACCGTATACGTTAGATTTTTGCCTCCGATGGCCGTGACAATGACGCCCTGCACATCCGCCACCGTGAGTCCATACCGTGCGATCTGGTCTCTCCGGATCTTGAAATCCAGGTAGTTGCCTCCCGTAACCCGCTCGG
>JBBSAR010000193.1:0-7515 GCA_038252125.1 Desulfatiglandales bacterium | reverse complement strand
AGATAGATTCGCTTGATCAAGATGCGGATCTGGTGCTGCTTATCAGCAGAGATGAAATCATCCACCCTATCGAAAAACATTGCAATGGGGGACGGGCCGAAATAATAATTGCTAAAAACAGGAGGGGGTCGAAGGGAATGGTCGTTTTGAAATTCACACATCTATATGGCCTATTTGAGGATTTCGACGGTTGTTAAAAAAATACAGCATTACGGAAAAGATGAATGGCAGATTAAGAAACAATTCGAATAGAGCCTTTCACATTCATTTTCTGGTTGGGAAAAATCCATGTGACTGTCAGAACTGAAACAGGAACATTGGTAATTTGTGCCTTCGTGGCGACTACATTTTGTGGTCGCCTCCCAGGCACACAGTTTTCAACTGACTGAAGTCTTCCTATATAAATATTCTGTTGGGCTGGAGCTCGGAGGCGTGGAAAAAGTAACTGCTTGGCACGAATGTTTTTGGTGGCTTATCGCTTTTAGCGCCGCTTGTTTTCATTCTATGACTTCTCATAGAGACATACCAGGGTACCCTTGTAGCCGTAGGGAGCCGTTGGAGCAGCCTCATATTGAAAGACCGAATAGACGTGGTCCATGAATACGGATCCGACCAGAATGGTATTGTCATCACCTACATCAAGAGGATGGAACTGCAGACTGAAATGGCCGGTGTTTTCAATTTGCCATATGTAGTCCTCGGGTCGAAGCGTGTATCCGTGGCCGTTGATATCCAGCGTAAGGAAGGGGAATTCCTGGAGGAGAGAAGCATCGGAAAAAGTAGCGGGTAACTTCGCACCATCAGGCTTCGTCGTGATCCGGTCGATCAGGTATTCGATGAGGACGGGGCTTCCTTTAAAGCGGGACGAGCCTGTGTCCAAAGCAAGCTGCCGGGAAGGAAACCAACCGCCGCGGCAAGGGAAGCAACATTCTTGAGAAATGATCTTCTGCTTATGCTATCCGGCATGAGAGGTGATAATTCCCGGGGCGCCCTTTCTTGCAAATCTTCTGCCAGGCCTCACCGGTTCAACCGTGTTTTACGATGTCTGATAGCATATTCCGTGAATGGCGTGAATCGGCGGGGGCTGGGTATATTCCAACCCCCGCCACGGCCACTCTAAATATAATAATCGACGGCCTGTTTGTTTTTCAAAATTTCAGGGCTTGATGGCCGAATTTCTTTATTTTAAAAATCCGGTTTTAAACCATAAACTTACCTATCTTCCCTTCTTTTTTTTCATGGATTTAAAACTCATAACCTCATGCCTCGGAAAAATGAGATCTCATTTTGAGTGTCGCGATCTCAAAAGAAATTCTGTGATATGCGACACATATCACAGCAATCCAAGCGGAAAACACCCGCGAAGATAGAGACAGTTCTATGCAGGGCTATAGTCCTGCGAGGGTTGACAGGGGATACCGTCCGACGTGCGTCGTTTTGCCGCCACCTCCCGGATATATTCGGCAAACTCGGGGTAATGCTGGAGAACGCGATCGAAGGTATCCTTGTCCAGGGTATACAGATCGCAATAGTCCATGGCTCGAACGCTGGCGGAGCGAGGCTGACTGAACAGAAGGGCAATCTCTCCGAAGAGCTCACCGTCCTCAAGGTTTGCCAGGATGGTTTTTCCATCCGGGGAAATCACCTCCACCTCTCCGTGGCTGATGAAATACATATGTCGGCCGATTTCTCCTGCCCGGAAAATATACGTGCCGGGTGTAAAGATAACAGGACGCAGTTCAAAGGCGATATCCCTTATGAGCTCCAAACCGCCTCCTTTTAAAAAGGGAACTTTTTCGATGAATTCCCGCTTTAATACGAGGGAAACCTCCCCCTGGAGGCTGGGGGGAAGACCACTGAACACGGCGGACTCATCATAGCCCATCCGGTGTTCCCACAAGTAGGAATAGTAATCATAAATCTTGCGCTGTAATGAATTGGGAATGTGTCGATATCTTAGAAAGGTTGAGAGTTTTTCCATATTGGCCAGGTAATGGGCCCGTGCCATATCCAGATTGGCCAACAAATTTGCCATGTTTCCAATGACGTAACCATATACGCCCACTCCAAGGACCATGACGACCATGGTGTAGCCCATTTGAAGATTCGTCTTTGGGATGATATCCCCATACCCAACGGTCGTGAGCGTTGTAATGCACCAATATAGCGCCTCCATGTACTGATCCGGGAGATGTCCCGCCTCGAGAGGCCTGTGCAGCCATAGCCAGCCGCAGGCCAGCCAGTGGGCGGTCAGGGTAAGCCAGAAAAGAAAGGTGGCCAATCGAAAGACTGTCGTGTGACGGATCTGGCGCCGTCGTCTCTGGTAGAGGAATTGGGCAACGCGGGCCAGCTTCAAGACCCGCAACACCTGCAGGATAGGGAAACCAAAAATCGCCGTAAAGGGAACGGACGGCAGAAGATCCACCACAAACCAGCCCTTGAGATAATGAACGACCCTGGTGCGCTTATTGGCGGTCACGCCATCTCGGGCCAAAATGGTGCGGGAAAAGTTGATGAGCATGTCCGCAAAAAATATCATGGCAATGCCCCAGTAGTGCATCTCGAATAACATGCCCTTATCAGGCATCTGAAAGACCAACCGCAACGGTATGGCAATGGCCGCGGAAGTGGCACTCAAAATAACCAGGATATTCCAGAGACGAGACAGCATTTCAACTTAACCCCCATATATCTATTTATCATAGAAAAATTGTCAGGTTACAGTTAACAGCTTACGGTTGGATGTCGGCTATCGTACTCTCTTTTTGTTAAAAGGCAATTCTATACTGCTTTCCGCAAGATATATTAAATCCGAAGGGAGATGCAACATCATTTTTCAGCGCTATTGGGCGCAATATATTCTTTGATAAGTCCCGCTAATATGATAAGGCTTATGCCTTCAAACGGGCCGTATGCCGATGAGACGATAAGCCTGAACCCGGAATGCCTCAGCGCAGGGAACACGAATGTCCATTCCTCGTAAACGAATCATGATATAAAAACCGGGCAGTTATGGGGCTTTTGGAATTGACGAAACATCTCTGAAAGAACCCGGACCCGAAGAAATGCAGGCCGAGGTAAGGGCATGCGGCATCAATTTCGCGGATATCTGCGTCAGACTGGGTCTCTATGAAGCGGCCAGTAGGAAAACTGGTGCTTGAAATCTAAGAAAGAAATGAAAAATATGACAAAGGAAATCACGGAAAAACATTTTGGATCCATCTGGTTTATTCCGGGGGAAAATCGCGGCAATTATCCCTCCTGTCACTCCATCTATGTTGAAGAAGCAAAGATCCTCATCGACCCGGGTTCGGACCGGGCGAGGCTTAAAGAACTTCAAGGCGGCCCTGGCGTGGAAGCGGTCTGGCTCACCCACTGGCACGAAGACCACTTTGGTCACCTGGACCTGTTTGACCACCTGCCCCTTTATGTCTCCCAACAGGATGCCCCTCCCCTTTCGGATATGGAGCTTTTCCTGGATGCCTACGGCATAGATGTCGAAGCCTATCGAGACTACTGGCGCCCCGTCTTGGAAAAAAACTTCCATTTCCAACCGCGAATTCCGGCGGGCTTTTTGAGAGCTGGAGAAGAAATCCCATGCGGCAATTCAACGATAAAAATTACAGGCAGTCACGGACATACGCCGGGGCATCTTTCCTTTTTCTTTGAGGAAGAAGGCGTGTTGCTGCTGGGCGATTACGATCTTACCTGGTTCGGCCCGTGGTATGGGGATGTTGATTCGAGCATCGAAGAAACCGTGAAATCCGTGGAACGCCTCCGGGAAATCCCCGCGAAGGTCTGGATTGCCTCACACGGACAGGGGATTTTCGAGGAAGAACCGGGGGAGAAGTGGGATGCCTATCTGCATGTCATTGACGAAAGGGAGGGAAAGCTTCTTGAGTTTTTGAAGATGCCCCGGACTTTTGAAGAAATCGTGGCGGCATGGATCATCTACGGGAAACCCGGGGAACCCAGAGCTTTTTTTGAATTCGGCGAAAAGGCCCACATGAAAAAGCATCTGGAAAAACTGATGAGAGAGAGCCGCGTTGCCCGGGATGGAGATTTTTACACAGCCCTGCTCTAAACGGCCTGATCACCCGATCACAATCTTTGTGATCTCTTCGTACTGCAGTCCCCTATCCTGTATATTCTGTGTATCCATGTTAAAGTTCTTCCATTGCGGGAACTTGCCTTGAAGGCGTCGGAGGAGTCACATATCGAATCAGAAAGGCGGAAAGAAGGCAAAGAATCCCCAGGTAATGAAAAACCAGGGTGAAATTCCCGGAAGTGCGGTCCAGGAGATAGCCGCTCAACCATGGTCCCAGTGGGCCGGCCACAAAGGCATAAGCCGTGAAAACCATACCGAATACAGTGCCAAAATGTTCCATCCCGAAACAATCCACGACCAGGGGCGCGGAAACCGAAAAAAGAGTCCCGAAAGAAAACCCCACCACGGCAGCAACCACAAGCCAGATGGTTAAACCCGTTACATGTGGCAGCAACAAATAGCCCACTCCGGCAAACGCAAAAGTAACCCCCATGGTCAATCGGCGACCGACGGCATCGGAAAAATACCCTGTAATCAGTCGGCTGACGCCGTTTGTGATATTAAAGGCGGTCAAGAGCAGGACCGCCTTTTCCATGGTTAAGCCCCTGGCAAGGCCAAAGGTGGTGGACAGGGTGACGGTGGCGATGCCGGCAGCGCCTGCAAAACCCCAAACCAGCCATATGCACCAGAAACTGCGGGAACGCAGAATCCGCGGCAGGGTGAGGGAATGCACGTCCGTGCTCCTTGAAGAAGCCCCCGCCTTTCCGGAGACGGATAACAGAACCAAAGGCGGGCGCCGGAGAAAAGAGAATATCGCCAGTCCTGTCAACACAGCGGAAATCCCCAGGATTTGCGTCGTCCTCAGATAACCCAGCGCATTCATCCAGTAAGCGATGAACGGCGACATCACGGCGGCGGACAGGCCGAAAAACAAATTGACCATGCCCGAGGCAAACCCGCGTCTTTCCGGATACCACTGTTGTGCGAGGGAAAGCGCCGGGATGAGGATAAAGGATACGGAGATTCCCGTCAGAAAAGCCCACACATAGATCATGGACATGCCTTTTGCAATCCCTGCCAAAAACATACTCGAACCACAGAGAATAGAGCCAAAGAGCACCAGGTAGCGGGGTCTCACACGTTCCTGAAGCCGCCCCGACACCAGCATGAAGGTCCCCACGGCGGCCAGCAGGAAGAAAAGCGTCCTTCCAACTTCACCGCGCCCGACATCAAACGTTTCCTGCCAGTAGGGCGCCATGATGCCAGGGAATCCGAAAATAAACACGCCCGGCCAAAAAATGGCCATACAGGAAGCGGCAAGGGAAACCAAGCGATGGGGCGTTTGCGGGGTACGGGTCATCGGCTGTTGTGCTCGTTATTACGGTTACGCAGGGTGCAAGGCATTACCGCCTCTTGCACTTGCAATGTTGAACCTTGGATGCACAGATTGATAATTGAACTATTGAAGAGCATCCCTTAATTTCCACAGGAGACATCCAATCCTACTCTTCTTGGCATATTGCAAACTTAATATCAATCAGATATAAAGAGCGTTCGGATAGGGCTAAGCAGAGGTTGGAAAACATAACAAAATATAAATCAGATGGAAACTGTAAATTTGTCAGGTTCCGCCTCTGTTGACAACCCTTCCACAACGTATTGACATCCCGTTTGATTTGTGATTGAACCCGATTATCCGATTTATTGACCATTTCTGGCAACGAATCCCGTCTCTGCAAGATCTGTTTTCGGCTGCCGTGATGTCGAAAAGGATTGGATACGCAAACTGGATAACGACAAGCCGCGCTCTGGTGCTGGGACGTCACAGTCCCTATGCGGCAGGAACCCTCTGCCTTCTCATTGCGTTAGAAATCATCCTGCCGGCGGACAATTGGCAGCAAAAGCATGAAACGGGTCCCCGGATGGATTCCGCTCTGTCCGTCATGGAGAAGGAAATCAAGAGAAAAGGCTTTGTCCATTGGACGGATGAAACCGGCATACACTTTAAAGACCGACTGCGGGAAAGCACCAATCGCACAGATCTCGGCTGGGTATCCGTGGGCTGGATACGGGAGTTCGTGGGCATCTTGGAGGGAACAAAACCTTTGAAACATGCTGGGCAGAATTTGGATCAGCCCCCACCTCAAGACATAACCTACGTTTCGAGCAAGGACGTCTCGAACCGTGCATCACGCATGGATCCACCAGAGCAGTTAACCCTGCCGTTTGTCTGATATTTGGCAAACTTGAAAAAGGGATCATTCGCCATATTCACGTGGATTCTCTCTACGAATGAAGAAGATTTAAACGATTCTGCTATAATGGTGAGAAGACTTATAAGGCAGTAATGTGATCCCGTACTTCTTACTCGTACTTTGCTGGATTTTTTGGCTCATAAACCTTATCGTTATAATTGAGAAGTGTGTGAGTTGAAAATCAAGAAAGGAGGAATTTCCAATGGACAAACCATATCGAGCCAGACCATACATCGAGGTTCTTCCCTCTTATTTTCCAGTTCCCGGAGCGGGAAATCTTCCGATCAATGCCTCCCTTATCAAGGCGAAGGAGCCCGTCCTTGTTGATACGGGAAGGGCATAGACAGAGAGGATTTCATGAAGGCTCTCAAGTCGCTCATTGATCCCAGAGACTTGAAGTGGGTTTGGCTTACCCACGATGATGTGGAAGAAGAACGGAATCCTCTCTGCTGAAGATTTTGGAGAATTATCGGAAGAAACCCGGAGACATATTGATTCGATATGCAATGTTGACCGCTAACCATGCCGAAATGCAGGGCTTACCGTAGACCATGGAGGATTAAAATGAAAATTCTTAGAACGCCGGATGTTTCTTTTGAAAACCTTGCCGATTTTCCATTTAAGCCCAACTATATGGAAATACGGGACAACGAAGATCAAGCGTTGAGGATTCATTACCTTGACGAAGGCCCCATTGATGGGAAACCCGTGCTGCTTATGCACGGAGAGCCCACATGGTCCTATCTATATCGGAAGATGATTCCCGTTATCGTCGATGCGGGGTACCGTGCCATTGCACCGGACCTGGTGGGTTTCGGCCGCTCCGATAAGCCGGCGGATCCAGAAGATTATACCTATCAGCGTCATGTGGACTGGATGCAGATTTGGTTGAATAATCTGCATATAGAGAAAATCACGCTTGCCTGTCAGGACTGGGGCGGTCTCATTGGCTTGCGTCTGGTATCCCAAAACCCGGAATCATTTTCAAGGGTGGTAACGGCCAACACCGGTTTGCCTACCGGGGATCATCCCATGTCCGAGGCATTCTCAAACTGGCGTAAATTCTCCATCGAAACACCGGATTTCAATGTCGGGGCGATTGTCGCCATGGGGTGCCGGAACCCTTTGACGGAGGATGCCGTTGCCGCGTACAATGCTCCTTTCCCGGACGACACCTACAAGGCGGGCGCACGCATATTTCCTTCGCTTGTT
>JBBSAR010000192.1:0-7596 GCA_038252125.1 Desulfatiglandales bacterium | reverse complement strand
ATATCGGATCGAAAAAACGGATGAAATACGGTGTGGTGGGCAGAAATGTCAACCTTACCGCGCGAATTGAATCCTATACCGTGGGGGGCCAGATCTTTATTTCAGAGAACACTCTGGAGGAATGCGGTGAGCATCTTCTCAGGATAGATGATCGGATAGAGGTCATGCCCAAGGGGGTGAAAAACCCTATTACTATTTATGAAGTGGGTGGAATACGAGGGGATTTCAACGTCTTTCTGCCTGAAAAGATAGAGACGGTTCTTCAGGAGTTGAAGCAGCCCGTATCCATCCTTTTTACCATCCTGGAAGGAAAGCATTCGGGCGCCGATCTCCACGGAGGGGTTCTGGTGAAGCTGAAGGGGAAAGAGGCGGAGATTCGCGGGAATGTGGCAGTTGACAAATTGTCAAACCTGAAAATATCGTTGCTTGATTCCGACGGCCAAGAGGCTGCGTCCGACCTTTATGCCAAGGTCATCAGGAACCTTCAGGAAAATCCCCCAACGTTCAGAGTCAATTTCACCTCCATTCCTCCTGAAGCCGTAGCTTTTCTGGATAAGGTCCTGCGGAAAGGGTAACGTGAGGGTGTAAGTCAAGGCCCGTTATCAGCTCTTTCAAGGTGTTTATAGAATTCAGGCATTTTATTGATAGCAATCGGGTTTTGAAACCTAACAAAAGTGATAAACAAGGCAATGTTTTCGTACCAAATCATCAACCGTTCAGGCGTCACCTTGAAGGGCTGGGTCCGTTATGCAAACAAAGGAGTGTTCAAGGATGATTTCTCTGGATCATGGATCTGTGGAATCCGGTGACTTCCGTACCTATCCGGTCAAAGTGCTTCTCATCGACGATCAGGCGATTGTCGCGGAGGCTGTTCGCAGGATGCTTGCGGAAGAAAAAGATATCCAGTTTGTCTATTGCCAGGACCCTTCACAGGCAATGCGGATGGCCATGGAAAACCATCCCACTGTCATTTTGCAGGACCTGATCATGCCCGAAATCGACGGGTTGACCCTTGTGAGGTATTTCCGCGCCAATAAAAAGCTCCGTGAAATTCCTTTGATCGTTCTTTCTTCCAAAGAAGAGGCGGTTACCAAGGCAGAGGCCTTCTCGCTGGGCGCCAATGATTACCTTGTGAAACTGCCGGACAAGATCGAGTTGATTGCGAGGATACGATACCATTCCAATGCCTATATCATGATGCTTCAACGAAACGAGGCCTATGAAGCCTTGTTTGAGAGTCGGCAGTTGCTGGTCAATGAACTGGATCAGGCGGCAAAATATGTTCGATCTCTTCTCCCTGAAAAACTCCATGGCCCCATCAAGACCGACTATGTGTTTATTCCTTCCACATCCCTCGGGGGAGATGCTTTCGGGTATCATTGGATCGACGAGGATCATTTCGCCATGTATCTCCTGGATGTCTGTGGTCATGGCGTGGGCGCCGCGCTTCTCTCCGTTTCCGTGCTCAACACCCTGCGATCCCAGACTCTGCATGGTGTGGATTTTCGAGAACCCGGGGCTGTTTTGAGCAACCTGAATGAGGTGTATCAGATGGAGCAGCATAATGATATGTTTTCTACCGTCTGGTATGGTGTTTATCACAAAAGAAACAACGTCCTGAAGTTTGCAAGCGGGGGGCACCCTCCCCCCGTGGCCGTGATGGGCGCCTCCCGAGAGTCGGCGGAAGTCGTCAAACTTCAATCGGGTGGCGTTATCATCGGCGGCATGCCTGACCAGGAATACAGGGAGAAGGAAATTGCGCTGATGCCCTTTACAAAGATTTACATCTACAGCGACGGGGCCTATGAGATAGCAAAGCCCAGCGGAGAGATGTGGGCACTGGATGATTTTGTCAGGACCGTGGGAGATGTGGCCCTTCAAGAAAATGCCGCAGTGGGGGACATCATGAAGAGAGTGGCGGCTATCCAGGAGAAAGATGCCTTCGACGACGACGTTTCGCTGCTGGAAATCGTCTTTGAACAAAATGCCTGAGAAATGTTGGCTCATCGCGGATTGGCGTGATAGAGGAGACCCCCACCCCAACCCTCCCCCATAAAGGGGGAGGGAGTTCCCCCGGATGGCGGTATATTTTCTCCCCTCCTCTGGTGGGAAGGGTCGGGGAAGGGGGATGTTTCCACGCCAATCCGCGATGAACCATAGTTATTTCCGCTACAGGCAGTTCCACGCCTCTTCACCCAGCAAATAACATCCTAAGGCCCGCGTCCCCAACCCTGACACGGGCGTCTTACGCTGTAATTCCGATAATCAGCCTTTAGTGCTCTTATTCGTAGATTCAGCGATGTATCGCTTTATCAGAATCATGATATGCACGCTGATCTACAAAGGATAATTATTGTTGAGTCTGTTCATCATCTTTGGTCGAGACATCGCCATATAATTACTTCCATGATTTTGTGCTGACAATTGAACATTAAAGAGCGGAGATCCCTTGCTTTTTGTTCTAACTCTTCATTGTTGGATTCTCCGAACCGGAAGGAGCTCCAAATACCCTTAAAATAGAAGCTCACACGCCTGTGTTTCTTTTAGACACCGTGTATGAGCAACGTCCCCGCCGAAAGAATTGGTCGTTACCCAGCCTGCGGTGAGCATTTCGTGAAGCGGGGGCAGGCGATTGCCGTTGAAAATGGCTTTCATGAAACAGCTGATGATCAAGGTGAAGGACAATGGCCCGGGTATTCCACCGGAACAACTATAGAAAATATTCGAGCCCTTCTTCTCCACCAAACACGCCATCGGCGCCGGTCTTGGTTTAGGGATTGTAAAACGCCTGGTGCAATTGTATGATGGAAGGATTGAAGTGGAATCGGAGGTGCGGACCGGTACGGTTCTTAAGATTATTCTGGCAGAGGTATGAAATAGACGAAGATTTGCCAACTTCTCCGGATGCTGAAATCGTCATAGAAGAATAGTGTTTAACAACGATTGAGACAAAAAGGGAACACAATAATGGATAAGATTGTTGCCCATTGGGTCGAACGGTCAAAATACGATCTTGATACGGCGAAAGCAATGCTGGACGCCAGTCGCTACTTATATGTGGGATATATGTGCCAGCAGTCTATTGAAAAACTGATGAAGGCCATGATCGCACAGCAAAACAAAGAAAATCTCCCCATTCACAATCTGAATCGCCTTTCAGAAGTTGCTGAGATCAAGAATTTGCTGAGTGTCGATCAGAACAATTTTTTGGCTGAATTGACGCCTTTTTGTATAGAGGCACGTTACGGGGATTTCAAAGAAGATCTGTCGGAAATTATTGATAGGGAAAAGGCCAATGCCTTATATCAACAAACGCAGGAGTTTTTCCAATGGCTTTATCAAAAGATCAGGTAGATGAAATCGTAAAGGGGTTTATTTCCACTTTATTAAATGAAATTCCAGTCAATGCAGTGATAATGTTTGGCTCCTATGCCGATGGGACTCCGGAAAAGCACAGCGATATTGATCTGGCGGTCGTTTCGGACTGGTTTGTGGACAAGACCCGAATGGAAGGCATGCAGTATCTTTCCCGGCTGGCTGCGCGGTGCAACACGTTCATCGAGGCCATACCATTTACGGCCAAAGAATACAAAAATCCTGACAAAAGAACTTTCCTGGCCAGTATTTTGAAAAACGGCAAACGCTATTTTTCTGATACGGAGGGTTTTGTTCAGAACTGAATTTCTTTTTATGAAGCCAATTTGAAATGCTGAGAATCAATTGATAAACTCACAAAAAACCTTTATACGCATCAGGGAAGTGTCCCGAAAACGTCAGGGCCAGAAGTCTGTTTTGCTACTGGGCCGTAAGAGAACCGGGTATCAGCGTAACATCCCTGGCAAGAGAATTGGGCCTTACCCAACCTGCGGTGAGCATTTCGTGAAGCGGGGGCAGGCGATTGCCGTTGAAAATGGCTTTCAACTTATGGACGGATGATATTTCATGCTTTTATGGACGTCCCGCTGATCCCTTAAAGTCTTCATCGCTAAAAGGTATGGAACAACCCCGGCGAATCTGTATAATGGCTGAAGAAAAACAAGATCGATGTGTCGGAGTGGGCGGTGCAAGTAAGGGGTAGTAATGGGCTGGAGACATCACTGGCCGGAGAGAAAACCAAGGCCGAAGGTCAAGGTTCTCTCCAAAGCAAAAAAGGATGAAATTCAATCGAAACTCGTGAGCGGCATTGAATCGTCCCACGTTCTGACTTCCCTAAATATTAGAGTGAGGGTACTTCGAGGTCGTTTTTACATTGAACAACTCTGGCAAGATGCTCCTGAAGATCAATCGGAATATGTTATTATTGGCAGAATAACGCCTCTGATTACTCCAAAAGGGAGGCTGTTGCTGGAAGCCGAGAAGGATAAGGGGAACTGGTACGAAGTCAAAACAGGGTTCGCCAAATCCCTTATTGATAACATTGCAAATGACACGAGAGGGACCTTTCATGGTCTGGGGGACTTAAACAAAAGTCTTTCAGTGTCCGGCGGTCAGCGACTTCCTGTCGAAATGGATGAGGATTTCAATTTCACCTATGAGGCAACCGGAGGATCCTGCTCAACCCAGGAGGTTCTGTATCATCATTTTGGCGTTCCGATAAGTGTGATTGCGGAACCATCCGGTTGGTACATGTACCACCGAAAACCTTTTATTACCGAGGTAAGTGACGACCTTAGAAGTGTTCTTGTCAGATTTACATCCAGCGACAGGCACGGCTCAGCTTTCGGAGGAACTTGTTTATACACAAACCTGCATGAGAATAAATGGGATGCCTATCCGATAAAGCCCAATCAGAGTAAGAATATTGAGACTGCTATCAGGTGGCTGGAAAAGCGGAATTGGGATTCTTGGTGATCTTGCACGCCGACAGATAGTTGCGATAATTTCTGATCCGTTTCAGGCATAGTTAAGGCGATGATTTGGGGTTTAGCATCTTCGCTCTTAAACGGAAGTTTAAAATCAGTAGCTTTCACTTTTTATGAACGGAAAAAATGGTCGTGGAAATTCATTTTAGGTTACCCACTATATTTAAAGACCAACGAAGGAATAATATAGGGATTGTTCACTTTTGGATTAACAAACTGAAAAGGAGCCAACCACAAGATGTAGTGGTATTGAACATTTTACAAAATGGCAAATTCAATCTTGCTCGAATGAGATATTGAGCTCATATGTCAAACTTAAAAATTGATTTGATATCAAGCTGATATCTCAACTCTTATAATGTTTGATGTAAGAGCAGATATCTACAACTTATGATCCCACGCGAAACCTGATCTGCTTTTCGATATAATCCATTGCTTTTCCCCTTTCGTGAGGTGATTTCCTTCTTGAGAAAGGGGCATACAAATGCCATGTCATCCGTTCAAAAAGCTAACAGCTATCAGGAATCAAAATCTTTGGCCCTAAATAGACGACCTGTCATTCCATTTGCACCCATCACCCCTATGTGGTAACTTGCTCCGATCCTTTGCTTCAATCAGGAAATAATCCTACTGAGAGATTTGTTATGAAATTGATGATCCCCCTGGCAGACATTATACTCACCCCGGGAGAGAGACTGGATGTTTCGGATTCCCCGGATGAGATGGTGATCCAAGAGATCAGGAAGGCGTACGGTGTGATCGCTGACGTTATGGATATCTCTGTCCGGGATGGCATGGTTCATATCGAGTTCAGGGATTCCACACCGGAAAAGTTTGATGAAGCCATGGGAAAACTGAAGAAGGGCGTCTCTGAAGCTGAGGATGGCAAGCTCCTCAAGGCTCTGAAGCTTTTCCAGGAGGTCCTGTCCGTAATCCCTGAGAATGTAGATGCCCGTCGGAACATGGCCAGGGTTTACCTGGATCTCGGCAACACGGAAAAGGCCAAAAAATACCTTTTCGAGTGCCTGCAGGTTGATCCACAGGATGCCTGGAGCGCATTGATGCTTGGCAATATCTATGCCCGGAACGAAAACAACCTGGACGTCGGAGCATTTTTCTATGATAAATGCCTTGAGATCAATCCTGACGATGCGATGGTGGCCTGCAATTATGCCGGACTGATGATGGAAAAAGACGATTTTCAGAAAGCGGAAGTTCTTTTCAAAAAGGCTCTGGAAGTACAGGATATCCCCAATGCCTACTACGGCCTGGCGCTCCTTTACCAGATGGCTGGTTATCTGGAGCCCGCTCGAAGTGTTCTGGAAACTCTTTTTGCCCGGAATCCTTATCTGAAGGGCGTGGACCACTCACCAGTTTATGAGGAAGCGAGAGCTCTGTATAAAGAGATCGCCGAAGCTATTGGAATGAAAGAGAAAGGTCATTAAGACAAGGGCGCGGGTCTTGAGAGAACAATGGAAAAACAGGGCGGCGAAATCATGATTGAACGGTATGCAAAATGTCTCTCAGCCTGATAGAGTCCGTCGAGGAGATATTGGAGAAAGTCAGGCAGGTCACGGGCAAGGGAATCCAGTTCGTGGAACAGGAGGAACTGCCAACATATGCGGGAATGCGAATGGCAAGGGCAGACATGCCTTCCCATCTCATTCTGGTGAAAAGAGAGCATGACGAAATAATCAACCATCTCATTGCCCATGAGTGCGGGCATATTCTGAGACTTTTTAGCGTCCCGGAAGAGGAAAGGCTGATTGCGAGGGCAAATGACCGGATCAAGTTGAACGCCCTTTCTCAGATAGAAAGTGAGATACAGGAGCTCTCCGCGGTCCTGTCCTTTGAGAAACTGGCCCGTGTGATCAACATGTGGTATGACGGAACGGTGAGGCAGGTTACTAATTTTCCACCTGATATCATGATAGAGAAATGGCTCTATGATGATTATCCGGAGCTGAGAGAATACCAGTTGGCCTCCATCGGAAAACAACAGCAAGAAGCTCTTTCAGGATTGTCCGGAGAGGCGGCAAGGATATCGCCGCCGACCTTCATCAACCTGTCCAACATCATGAATTACGCATTCTTTCGAATCCTCGGGCTCCATTTCGGGACCAATTTTATAAGACCCTTTGCCAATATGAAATATCTCGAAAAAGGCAAAAAGCTGGCCGCATTGACGGAGGCAGGATATGTTGATGCTCACGGAGGAGATATTGAAATGACCAACCAATGGGCACAGTTTCTCGGCATTCTGGATTGGTTCGAGTGGTCGCGTTTTTAAAAAAAAATCAAATTAGCTGAAAAAGTCAGGAGTGGGAAATATGTCAGATGATCGAGCGGAGCCTGTGGTTGAAGACGTCCTGGAATATTTCCCCGACGCCATCAAGGCTGAAAAGAAAGAATTGAACGTTCTTGTCCTGTGGGAATTGGCTGAACCGGAGAAGCGGGTGGACGGGAAGAGGGGATACTACGAATTGATACACAAGTGGCTATCCGAAAATGATGTCAGATGCGTGAGAGGCAGTGACAAAACGCTTTGGTTGAAAAAGGAGGTCGATCTCAAGAAGGATCTGTTCGATCAGTACAATTTATTCTAAATATTGTCCCGGCGCTTTTGACGCCTGCCCGAGATGCCAACCATTCTCTACTGGATAATCCTCCATCCGGTCATAAGGCAGGTTTCCTTCCATAACAGCAAGCTTTTTATACCGCCTTATAATTCTTT
>JBBSAR010000191.1:0-7605 GCA_038252125.1 Desulfatiglandales bacterium | reverse complement strand
TCGTCGCCTGAAGAGCTCATCTGGCCGAAGATCAGGTGAGGCGTAACCGGACCGAACTTGAATGCCAAATCAATCCAGTAGCCCCAGCCGGTAGTGTTATCCAGTTGGGCATTAGGGGAACCGGCCGGCACGAAGGCCGTAACTCCGGAATTCTGAGCTGTGGGGTTGCCACCGATAAGCATTCTGGTATTGCCAATGTTCTGGCCGTAGTTGCCTTCAGCGGTCAGCATCATCGGACCCATACCGAACTTGAGGCCCAGTGATCCGGCGTAGGTGGAGACTGAATCGTCAATGGTGGAATTCACCTGTTTGTCAAACGTTCTCTGCTGCCACAGGAGGCCGGGATACAGTACGACAGGTCCGATATCGATATGTGCGCCAAGGTCGAACCGGGGAATTTTCGTGCTTGTCGTATAATCCTGGGGATTAATGGTTCCCGAGGCATCAATAAACCTGGCGCCGCCGTTCGGATCCACAGCCGCGAGAGCAATACCGAACATTTTGTTAAATTCAAAGGTAGCGCGAACCTGGGGAAAACGACCGGAGTAGTATTCACCGTAGCCGACGCCGATGATATTGAGGCTGTTATCCTGGGTACCCAACAGCTGACTCGGGTTCAGGGGAGAGAACGGGGTTGTGCTGTGACCAGCCATGATCTGGAACTGGCTGTTTACATCCCACCAACCGTAGGCATGCCGGACGGAGACGGCCGTGCTGCCACTGGCGCCGCCGATACCGAACTCGATATACATCCCTACGTTGTCTTCATTGGTCCATCTTCCATAAAGACGGGTAATGCTCGGCAGTTCGATTCTCGTATTGCCGTAGGACTCTTTGCCGTTGGTGCCTTCATAGATCTGCGCGGATTTTGAATTTCTCTGGAGATAGTAGAAATCCGTAAAGATAATGCCGCCGATCTTGACTTCCGCCATTGCCGGTACGGAAAAAGCGACCAGCAGGAGTGCTGCGATTCCCAACACAAACAATTTTTTCATTACTCATTCCTCCTAAATTGTATATTCCTGTATTAAAAAACAAAAACAATCATCCTCGAAAAAACCCTGTTTTATTTCACCTCCTTTCCTTTTCTATGCGAATTTAACAAAATTCGCATGCGAACAAAATAAAAAACTTTCTCCTTGGAAAGGACGTGTAACAGAGTACAAAAATAATGTCAAGTGTTTTTTGCCGGCAAACCTCCCATATCATGCGAAAAAATGCGCCAGATGGGGAAAAAGTCCATCATCCAATCCAGTTCAATGCAAACGATGCGTTGAACCTTGGCTCCAAAATTGGACTCTATCTCCAGTAATCGCTCAGAACCTAACATAGCCAGGCTTACCAGTGCAGGCCCTGTCCCGCAATAGACTCAAGATCCGAAACCCTTCTTTTCGCTTTCAGGATCGCGTCAGCCCAATGGCGCCAGGCAATATAGTCTTCTCTTGTTACAGCTCCTTCGAATCACGTCAACCTTTCTTGTCGTTCCCTTATTTCCCAATCATTGCCAGGGGAATCAGAGATTTGCCCCTTTTCCGGGCGAGTTCCATAATGGTCAGCTGCGCATTTTGCGGAGGTTCCCTGCGTTCCTCCTTCGATTTGGCCCGCAGTTTCATGGCCTGGGTCGCACAGGTGGAGACACAAAGACCGCAACCGATGCAGCGGTCAAGATTGATTTGGGCGACCTCGTTATCTCCGATGGCGATGGCGTTCATCTGGCATCGATCCAGGCAGACTTCACAGGCCACGCAGAGATCAGGGTCCACCTCGGCAAAATAATTGGAGATCACTATGTCCACGGGTTTGGGATGTCTGTTGAGCATCCGCAGCATCCCGCAGCAATCCCCGCAGCAGTTGCACATTCCCCCGGGATTCTGGGCGTTGAACGGTTGCGGCACCAGGCCGGCCTTTTCGCAATCATCCAGGATCTCCAGGGCTTCTTCCGGGGTGATCCACCGTCCCATCCCCTTTTCCACATAATAGTCCGCATGAGACCCGGCCATAATACAGACTTCAACCGGCTTTCCGCAGGCCTGCCCCAACAGACCCTGCTGAACCCTGCAGATGCATTTTGCCACGGCAAGTCGGTCTTTGGTTTTGATGATCTCGCGGGCATCGTCATAGGGCACGACAGGCCAGGCGACATCGATCGCCTGGTTTACCGGGATGGTTCTCATGGGGGCAATCTGCTTCGAGGCTTCACCCGCAAAGGCCTCGTTGTAATAATCTTCCATGAGCCGGGCCAGTTCGCGATCCATGGTCTTTACCTGGTATTCGTAAATCCCCACCACGTAGGGGGCGGCCCCGTACTTGACGGTGTCCCCTTTTCGAACCCGAAAGACCAGTCCATTTTCCGCCATCCGGTCCAGAAGGGTCGCCACATGGTCCGGGTCCCGGGCGGTGCGTTTGGCTACATCCGCGGGGGCCTCCATCATCAGACTGAGCTGAAGATACATCTCCGCGGCCTCCTCGGTAAAAAGCCTTCGAAGGATTTGAATCTCCACGCCGGATTTTGTAGCGGGAAAACCGATGGAATACTGGTCCAGTTGTTGCTGCAGTCTTTCATATACGTCTTTCGCCATTTCTTGCTCCAGTCCCTTTCGCTTATTCCCAAGTTCCCGCATGTGAAGGTACACCGCCTTTACTTGAACGCACCCGCTGGGCAAGAGCTCCTCCCGCTGACGGGAAGGGCAGCCCAATAGCAATGATTTTCCACTAAGCAGCGTTTGCGTAAGCCGGACAACACCGTATGCATTCCCACGCAGGAGCGTGGGAACGAGCTTTCCGCTTTCCGCTTCCTGCTTTCCGCTTTCCGCTTTCCGCTTTCAAAAATTCTTACGTTCCCATCTCCCATGAAGACAGGTATTTTTCCTGCTCCTCCGTCAATGTGTCAATTTCCACACCCATCGATTTCAGTTTCAATCTCGCGATTTCCTTGTCGATTTCAGCGGGAACGGGGTATACCTTCTTTTCCAGGGACCGGTAAGTTTTCGCCACATGTTCCGCCGACAAGGCCTGGTTGGCAAAACTCATATCCATCACGCTGGAAGGATGGCCTTCGGCAGCAGCCAGATTCACCAGCCTGCCTTCTCCTAACAGAAAGATTCTGCGACCGTTTTTCAGGGTGAACTCATCCACAAATTCCCGGATGTTCCTCTTATCCACGGAAGCATCGGCTAATCCGGGAAGATCCAGCTCCACATCGAAGTGGCCGGAATTGGAAACAATCGCCCCGTTTTTCATGGTAACATAATGTTCCCCTCTGATGACGTTGATATCGCCGGTGAGGGTACAGAAAAAGTCGCCAAGAGGGGCCGCCTTGGCGATGGGCATGACCTGGAATCCGTCCATGACTGCTTCGAGGGCGCGCAGTGGATCCACTTCACACACGATTACATGGGCGCCATGTCCCTTTGCCCTGGTGGCAACCCCCCTGCCGCACCAGCCATATCCGCTTACCACGAAAGTGCTTCCGGCAAGAAGGCGGTTTGTGGCTCTGATGATCCCGTCCAGGGAACTCTGCCCGGTGCCGTAACGGTTGTCAAAGAGATGCTTGGTATCCGCGTCGTTGACGGATATGATGGGGAATTGCAGTACGCCGGCCTTCTCCATGCTCCGCAGTCGGATGACGCCTGTGGTCGTTTCTTCCGTCCCGCCGATCACGTTTAAAAGGAGCTGCTTTCTGGCTTCTTCGGATAACCCTTGTCCCCACTTGCTGACGGAGGGTTCCAGATCTTCCCACTTTTTGAGGGCAATGAAATGAAGAGAGCCGACCAGATCCGCTCCATCGTCCATGGTCAGATGCGGTCCATGTTTTAGAGCCGAAAGTATATGGCTGTAATAGGTAGCATGGTCTTCTCCCTTTATGGCAAAAACCGGTATTTCATCATCCGCCACGAGGGAGGCTGCCACATCGTCCTGGGTGGAGAGCGGGTTGGAGGCGCAGACCACGAGGTCTGCTCCGCCCGCCTTCAGTGTCTTGGCCAGGGCGGCGGTCTCCGTGGTAACGTGAAGACACGCGGAAAGTTTCAAACCCTTCAAAGGCTTCTCTTTTTCGAATCGTTCCCTGATGTTTCTGAGCACATCCATGCTCATTTCAGCCCATTCAATCCTGAGGCGACCCTTTGCCGCCAGATTTATATCCTTGATATCATAATCCATGAAAATAACCTCTCTTTGTATTTTTATTTTACCGCCTTTTTCAGGTTTGCTATGGCATCTGTCTTTTCCCAGGAAAATTCGGGGAGCTCCCGTCCAAAATGACCGTAATTGGTGGTTTTCCTGTAGATGGGTCGCAGGAGATTCAGCCGTTCGATAATGGCCGCCGGTCTCAGGTCAAACTCTTTTTTGACGATTTCGGTGAGCTCGCTGCTTGGAAGGACGCCGGTACTATAGGCGCCTACCATCACGGAAACCGGTTCCGCCCGTCCGATGGTGTAGGCCACCTGAATCTCACAGTTGCGGGCAAGCCCGGCGGCCACCATATTTTTGGCGATATAACGACACATGTAGGACGCACTGCGATCCACCTTCGAAGGATCTTTTCCGGAAAATGCGCCGCCCCCATGGTAGCCGAATCCACCATAGGTATCCATGATGATCTTACGTCCCGTAAGACCGCAGTCGCCCATGGGGCCGCCCACCACAAAACGACCTGTGGTATTGATGAAATACTGGGTATCCTGATCCAGCAGTCCTTTGGGAATAACCTCCAAGATGACTTTTTCGATAATCGCCTCCCTGAGGGTATCGTAATCCACATCCGGACTGTGCTGGGCCGCGATAACCACCGTATGAATCCTGGAGGGAACCCCGTCCACATATTGCACGGTAACCTGGGACTTGCCGTCAGGTCTGAGCCATGGCAATTGCCCCGATTTCCTTACGTGGGCAAGTCTTCGGGTCAGACCGTGGGCCAGGTAGATCGGCATGGGCATGAAGACATCGGTGTCCTGGCAGGCATAGCCGAACATGAGTCCCTGGTCTCCGGCGCCCTGTTCTTTGAAAAGACCGGTCCCGTCAACTCCCATGGCAATATCAGGGGACTGCTTATCAATAGTGGAAAGGACGGCGCAGGTCTCCCAGTCAAACCCCATGGAGGAATTTTTGTACCCGATATCCTTGATGGTCGAACGGACCACTTCAGGAAGGTCTACATAGGCGGAGGTGGTAATCTCCCCTGAAATCATGGCCATGCCCGTGGTTACAAGGGTTTCGCAGGCTACCCGGGCCTTGGGATCTTGTCCGATGATCTCATCGAGGACATGATCGGAAATCTGATCGGCTACCTTGTCGGGATGTCCTTCGGTCACCGATTCGGAAGTAAATAAAAAGTTGGAAGGTCTCATTCCTGTCTCCTTTCATTCAGTTGTGGTTGTTAGCACGCAGTTGTCTATCAGTCTGGTCCTGCCCACATAGACCGCGAGGACAAGCAAGGTATTTTCTGAAAGGGTGTCCACATCATCCAATGTGACCGGATCACACAGATTCACATAGTCTATTTTTGTACACGGGTAGCTCTGAATCAAAGAACAGACCGCGTTCTTCACCACTTTCGCCTTTTTTTCTCCGCCTCGGAACAGTTCAAGCGCCAGATCGATCGATTTCTTGAGGCAGAGGGCCGATCTCCTTTCTTCTTGGGAAAGGTAACTGTTGCGTGAGCTCATGGCCAGCCCATCAGGCTCGCGGTAGGTCGGCGCCCCGATGATCTGAATGTCCATATTAAGATCCATGACCATCCTGCTGATCACCGTGAGTTGCTGGTAGTCCTTCCGGCCGAAAACGGCAATGTGCGGTTTTACAATATGGAAAAGCTTGGCAACCACTGTCGTTACGCCATCGAAATGCCCCGGCCTTGAAAGACCGCAGAGGTGCTGAGGAAGTTTCTCTACCCGCACGGAGGTCTGGCTCCCTTCGGGATACATTTTTTTCACGGACGGCATGAAAACGATGTCCACCCCCGCATTTTCGGCCTTTTCCAGATCGCCTTCCTCGTCTCTCGGATACTGATCCAGATCTTCGTTCGGGCCAAACTGCGTGGGGTTTACAAAAATGCTGATGACCAGGCGGTCTGAATGTTTGATTCCAGCACGCATCAATTCCAGATGGCCCTCATGGAGAAAACCCATGGTGGGAACAAAAGCAATAACCTGCCCCGCGGCCCTTGCGGCATCGGACCACTGCTGCATATCCTGAACAGTCTGAATAATTTCCATTGGATAACTCTCAAACGAACAGTGCTCAAATGAGCGGTAAAACAGTTACCGGCGCCCGTTGATGGTTTCTGACCTTGAACGGCAAACTGTCCTATCTATCATCTCGTTTCCGCCTTGTCAACAGCCAGAGCCGAAGTCAGACACAGGTACTCGTCCATGGTCAGGGTTTCGGCTCGTCTTCCGGGATCGATATTGCAGGTGGCCATCCCATTCAGGAGGTCTTCCTTGGACCACCCCTCTCCCGAAATCCCCATGGAATTCAGAAGAGTCTTTCTCCTGTGAGAAAAAGCGGCCTTTACGGTTCTGCTGAAACAGGCATTACTAAGGGCTCTTTTGGGATAAGGTTTTTCAAAATCGAGCGCAACCACCATGGAATCAACCGCCGGTTTTGGGAAAAAGGCCTTTCGCCCCACTTTCAAAATCGGCTTCACGCTTGCGTTATACTGGATTAAAAGAGTCATGGCCCCGTAATCCCGATTGCCGGGTACGGCGGTTAAACGTTTGGCCACCTCCAATTGAAACATTAATACCGCACGGGCAACATATTCCCGGTTTTCCATCAGTTTTTTCAGCACGGGAGAGGAGATGTTGTAAGGCAGATTTCCCGCAACCTGGATCTTCGCGAAAGGCGCCGGCTGGATGCCGCTGAAATCAAAGGAGAGAATATCTTCCTGCACAAGCGTTACATTGGTGATTTCCAGACGCTTCAACTCCCCTTTCAAAGAATCCACCAGCCTTCCGTCTTTTTCCACGGCAACCACGCGCCCCACGCACTTGGAAAGGGGCAATGTCAGGGCGCCGAGTCCCGCGCCGATTTCAATGACGGTGTCCTTGGTGGAAAATCCGGTCGCCGCGATGATACTTTCAATAACGACAGGATCAACAAGAAAATTCTGCCCTAATTTCCTATCGGGACGAATTTTCATGGAGTATCCTGTTGAGCAGGAACTGCTCGATGTCTCTGCTCCCGTCGCAATTCACGCCAGGCCCGTATTTTCTTAAATATGACAAGAAAAATAAAATAGGAAGGGATGGCAACAACGATTCCCATGGCCAGTCCGCCCACAAGGAATATAATCACCATAAGGCTCCCGGAAGAAAGGATTTTCTCCACGATCGCCATCGATTCCTGGCCGGACCGGACGGCCGCCATAATCGACGAAAAGATGGCATCCTGCCCGTGAAGGCCTAGGATGCGGACTCCGATTTTATAACTGAAATAATAGAGAAAATACCAGTTCAAAGGATTGCTGATCCAGGTTCCCACTGCCGCCGTAATCTTGCTTCCCTTGAAAACGAGCGCAAGAGCCAATGCGAGGGCCATCTGGAAAGGCATGATCGGCATCATGCCGGTGAAGATTCCGAAAGACATGCCAAGGGCGAGCTCATGTGG
>JBBSAR010000190.1:0-7606 GCA_038252125.1 Desulfatiglandales bacterium | reverse complement strand
TCCTGTGCCAGGACTGTTCCACTGCAAATTGCTGTAAAAAAGAATAAAACCGGAATCAAAGCAAGTAATTTTTTCATGTGCGCCTCCATCCTTTCCTTGTAAAATGAATCCGTCCCAATGAGAAGTCTCTCTTTACTTTTCACGATTACTGTATTGAAAAGGGATTCCGGAGTCAACAAACTTTCGGAATTCCTTCCCTCGACGATTCCTAATTATTTAAATTTTATTTAACTGTATCCTATTCAAAAATCCTGGCAGAATGGATTCCAGACCCGTATTTTGTTGCCGGGGAATTTGAATAGGATGCATTTGACTTTTATTTGTGATAGCCGCTATTATTCAAACATTTCCAATGAAACCATTTTCCTTTTTTTGACCACGAATATCACGAATGCCGCATAGGGGTTCGCAGTGACTATAGCGCTTTATTTCAGCAACCATCTGGAAGACCTGGCGGAAAAATTATCCGACCTTATGGACCGGGAAAACCGGGAAAAGGAGAACATCCTGGAAGGGGCACTGACGATTGTTCCCAATCAGAACCTGGCAAAATGGCTGCAATTAACCCTTGCGAAACAACGGTCCGTTCTCATGAACGTGGATTTTCAATACCTCGACGCGGGTTTGTGGAATCTTATGGGAGAGCTGGATGAAAGGGAGGAAAAGCCGGTGATGATGGATCACCCCTTCCGCCGGATGTTGTTGCTCCATGCTTTGCAGACCCTCGAAAGCCATGAGAATGCCTATGCCCCCCTGCGACGGTATCTCCTGGGACCGGATGGCCGACCTGGACCGGATTACGGGATAAAGTTGTGGCAGCTCACGGAAAGGATAGCCCACTTATTTGAAGAGTACGAATTCCATCGATCGGACATGATCCGGAATTGGTTGAATGGACCTGTGCCACACAATGGGATGGAACACTGCCAACAAAAGCTCTACCTGCGACTGCGGGAACTGCGAGACACATACAGCCAAAACACCGGCATGCGTATCCTCTCCCTGGAGGAATACGCAGGTGAAATTCTCCCTTCCTCGCCGGCCCCCGCAAAAGGCCCTGCCACTAAGATCCATCAACGAAAATTCGTTCATATCTTCGGTCTGTCCCAGGTGTCTGCGTTCCATCTTAACCTTATCGGGAGACTGCGGCGGGAATACCCGGTCTTTATGTACATCCTGAATCCGTCCAGGGAGTTCTGGGAAGATATCAAGACGCCCGGGGAAAGAAGGTGGATACGAAGAAAAAAAGTAAAAGGGCTGACAATTACGCCTCTTGAAAAGGAGCTGGGGGAGTTGCTGGAACCGGAGGATAACGAACTCCTGGCCCTGTGGGGCAAGGCCGGCAGGGAAAACATTCGCCTTCTGTGCGAGCTTACGGACTATGATTTTCACACCTGCTTCACAAGGGAGAGGACCGCGGATTCGGTTCTTCAAAAACTTCAGCGGAACATCCTCACACTTTCCACCGAAAGAGAAGTTCAGGGCAAACCATTGCAGGACCGATCGCTTCAAATCTTCGCCTGCCCAGGCATTTACCGGGAAGTGGAGACGGCATACAACAGCATCCTCTACAACCTGAAAAAGGACCCGACGCTTCAAATGACGGATATCGCCATCCTTGTGTCGGATATTTCCAGATACAAGCCGGTCATCGATTCCTTTTTCAATTCCGGGACGGGAATCCTCTCCTATAACCTGGTCGATTCACGGGCGGATAAGGATAGCGTCTATGCAAAGGGGATACTGCTTCTTCTGGAACTTGCTTCCGGACGTTTTTCGAGAAAAGAGGTCTTCGAGCTGATCGTAAACCCCTGTTTCATGCAAAAATGGCGGATTCATGAGTCGGAAATTGAGATATGGGCGACCTGGGTCAACGATCTGAACATCTTCCACAGCTTCGATGCAAAGGAGAAAAAGAAGAGAGGGTACCCGGAAAACCACTATCATACCTGGAAACAGGGCCTTGAAAGACTGCGCCTGTCAAGAATTCTTTCCGGCCCGGAGGAGGATGGGGGAGACAGTTCCCGGCATTTTCACGGGCTTGTGCCCTTCAACGATGCCCGGACAGGGGATATGGATCTCCTGGAAAAGTTTTCCCTGATCATAGAGAAACTCCACCATGCCGCCACCGAACTGAGCAGTTTGGTTGGGTCTGCCGAGAAGTGGAACGCCGTGTTTTTGCGCCTATGCGAGGAGTTGCTGGAAGTACCCCCCGATTTCAGGGGAGAAGCGGCTGTTCAACAAGCTCTGACAAAGGCGTTTCTGGATTTAAAGGTCTATGATCGGCTGGTGGAAGAAACAGGCGGACAAGAGCGGTTGCGCCTGAATTTTGGGATCATACGGGAGTTTATCAAATCCAGCCTGGGTTCCATCTCGGGAGGACGCGGAGATTATCTGACGGAGGGGGTGACCATTTCGGCACTACAGCCCATGCGCCCCATCCCCTTCAGAGTGGTTTATGTCCTGGGCATGGAAGAGGGGTCGTTTCCGGGAAGGGCGGATGCGTCTTCTCTGGACCTCAGGCTCCTGAAAAGGAGAATCGGAGATGTGAGCGTGCCTGAAAAGAACTGCTATCTCTTCCTTGAAATGCTCCTGTCGGTGAGGGAAAAGCTCTACATTGGTTATCTCTCCAAAGACCTTCAAAAAGATCGCTCCATCCAACCCTGTTCGGTGGTGAATCAGTTGCGAAGGGTTGTGGAGCATGAAATCCTGGCCGACAACTCTCCTTTTCGTGTTGTGGACATCCCTCTCAAGGGCAGCAGTGAAAGGTATCTCGCGGACGATGCCGTGAATGATTTTTCCGATGTCCTGGTAAATTATTCCCTTGCCGACAGGATCGCCTGTTATCGGGAACAGGGACTCTGGGACGAAGTGACCCGGGAAATATCCCGGGAAGAGGAGAAACGTCTCGAAAGCTTTCGGCCCGACCTTGACGTGGAAGTGCAAAAATCCCAAAAAGACAAAGAGGCCGTTGAGAAGATATCGGTGAAAGATTTGAGGAGGTTTCTGGAAGATCCGGTCTCCCAGGGTTTGAGAAGACATCTGAGGATCTATGACGAGGAGGAGACCATAGAGGAGATGGCCCTGCGGGAAGATGAACCTTTTTACTCCGTTTTTCCGGTGGATTACAAAATAAAGAGAGAGACGCTGGATCAATGGTTGGATCTGCGGACATCCCCCGAAAGCAGAGATGCCGCCCCCGAAAGAACACTCGAAACGATTTGCAACCGCGTCTATGAAAGCTTTCGGCGCGGCAGCCAAACGCCCGAAGGGGCCTATGCGGATCTGGACCAGGAGGCCTTGACCGAAGAAATCCTGGCGAGAAGCGACGTCCTGCTCCCGGTGATTGAAGAGATGCTTTCCTCCAAAGAGACATACCGCGCCGTATTTGTGGGGGAAGAAACCGAGGGGGACATTTCGCGAGATAACCCGCTTCCCCTCAGGCGTTTCAGGGCGGCCACATGCACCGTCGAAACAACCGGCCGGACAGGAGAACCGATGGAAACCGATGTGGCCATTCACGGGCGATTGCCCTGGGTATGGAAAGAGCAGGAAGGGGTCTGGCATTCCCTTGTCGTAACCGCGTCGGGGAAAACGCCGAAGGCAAAAGAACCGGACAAGTATGTCTTGGACCCCCTCCTCTTCTGGATGGCCTGCCTCATGACCGAGGAGGGAAAGCAGCAACTGCCGGACGATATGGGAAACACGACGATCACCTTTCACGTGGCTTATAAGGACCGCATCAGCCTCCGGACATACCATCTGAAAACGGATGAGGCACAAGCCTATGTGGAAGGACTGGTTTCCGAATTTCTAAACGAGGAGAGGCTGGAATGGCTGCCTTTTGAAGAAGCCACCTCCCGTTCCATCAAACCCCATAAGGCCGTCGTTTATGAACCCGACACCGTTCGGGATGCCGATTTTTATGAGCAGCTCCTGGAGGCCTATGGGGAAGAAGAGTCGTTCCTGATCCCATTGGCCGGTCCGCAAATCCCGGAAGACGCTTACAGAAAAGTGAGAGACCGGTTTCGCATTTTCTTTGCTCTGGCGGAAGGAGAATGTTAATGAAACCGGTTCATAACTGCTCGGAAATCGACCTGGGGAAACACGCCCTGATCGAGGCGTCCGCCGGAACGGGAAAGACTTACACCATAGAAAACCTGGTGGTACGGCTCCTGGAGGAAAGGGCGGATCTGGGGCTGGAAAACATCCTCCTGGTGACCTTTACGGAAAAAGCCACGTCCGAGTTAAAGATTCGTATTCGGGAAAAGATAGAACATTCCCTGAAAAATCCGGACAGGGTGGGGGAAAAATCCCGCAAACTGCAGGATGCGCTGGATATCTTCGACCGGGCGCCTATCTATACGATCCACGGTTTCTGCCAGACCGTCCTCAGGGATTTTGCCTTTGAAAACGGCACGGTCTTCGAGAGCGAAGTCATGGAGGACGCGCCTCTTTTTAACACGCTGCTCAAAGAGCAGATGCGCTCCCTATGGCCGAAAAGATATGGGGAGGACCTAACAAAGATTCTCAAGATTTCAGGTTTCAACGAGAAGAAAGACGCTTTTCTTGAAACGGTAACGCGTCTTGGAAGGATTTTTCATGAGTCCGCCGGCGACAGAATTCTTCCCGATCTCAAAGGAATGGGATTTCAAGATATTGAACGGGAAATCCAGAGACTGGAAGGGGAAGCGGGGGACCTTTTTGAAGAAGACGGGGCCTTTTCAAAAAGATACGAACAACTCAATTTCAACAAAGCCGCAAAAACCAGCATTCTTCAAAAAATGGTGCAACCCCTTGAAGATTATTTCACCAAGCAAGCCGATGACCATGGCGACATGGGGGTCTTTTTGAAACTGATGGCGCAGATTGAAAATGTCGTTTCCTCCGAAAGAAAAGGCATCGACTGTCTCATCCCGACGAAATGGAATAAGAAGGGCGGCCCCAACCTGAATGTGTGCCCCCGCCTTGAAGCCCTCCACGAAAGGCTCCACGAAATCAGCAAAAAATGTAAAGAGCTCGAATGCAGCCTCATTCTCGAAAGCATACGCCGGCTTCAAGAGGATGTGGCCGCGGCAAAACGGAGTCTTGGCGCGATCAGCTATGACGACATGCTGGGCCTTGTGGAAAAGGCGCTCTATGCCGACAATGCCTCGATTCTGCTGGACAAGCTCAGGGATCGATACCGCGTCGCTTTCATCGATGAGTTCCAGGATACGGACCCGGTGCAATGGCGAATATTCAAACGTCTCTTTCTGGAGGGAACAGATGGAGACCGTCCGAATCGTCTCTTTCTGATCGGCGATCCGAAACAGGCCATTTACTCCTTTCGGGGGGCGGACGTGTACGCCTATCTGGAGGCCAGAAACGAGATGACAAAGCTTTCGGCCGAGGGCCGAGCCGGCATCTATTCATTGTCCACCAACTGGCGCTCACAGCCTGATTTGATCCAGACTTTCAACGCCCTCTTTTGCAGGAATATCTGGTTCAGACCCCGGGAAACCGTCGGGAAATTCGAGATCGGTTATCAACCTACCCAACCCCCGCCTGAGACCCTCGGGCCGAGGGAGATTGTGGAAGACCGGTCCGGTCGACATTCGCTGACCCTCATGGATCTGCGCGCTGCCGGTTCTCCGAGACCGGCCAAAATAGGGCTGGCACGAATGATAGCCCGCGAGATCGAGCACCTGATTTCGTTCCCCATAAGGACGCGAGAAAGGAATGGGGAGGAACGACTTATGGGATATGGCGATATCTGCATCCTGGTTCGAAACAGATCCGAAGCCGTATTCCTGGAAGAAGAACTGACAAAGAGAGAAATTCCTTATAGCTTCTATAAGAAGCCCGGTCTGTTTGTTTCTTCCGAGGCCACCTGTATCAGCCTCCTTTTTCATGCGATCCGGGATCCGGGGAACGATTCCGCGGTGAAAAAAGCCCTGCTCACGCCCTTTTTCGGGTTTAAGCTTTCGGAACTCTTCGCCTATGAGGACATGCCTCCTTCCCACCCCGTAAAGCGTTTGCTTTTCAAATGGAACGGATTCGCCGAATGGCGAAGATGGAACCGCCTTTTCCGGTCCATGATCGAAGACTCTGGTCTTCTCGTTCGGGAGACGGGAAAGATGGGATGGGACCGGAAACAGACCAATTTCCGACAGATCTTTGAATATCTGGAAGATCTTGCCTATCGGGAGAACCTGGATTTCAGGGGGGTTTGCGCCGGTCTGGACGTACTTGGAAAGGAGTCCGCCCAGGCCCCTGAAGACGCCGGCATCCACCAGATTGAGACGGAGTCCAGGAAAGTGCGGATCATGACCATGCATGTAAGTAAAGGCCTTGAATTCCCTATAGTTTTCGTTGGAGGCGGGCTCACCCGGCGGGCTGCGCATCTGGACACTTACCACATCTACCACGAAACGGAGGAAGAGGGATCTTCCCTGAAGGCCGTTCGAATAGTGGATCTGACAAAATCCGCGGGAGTCGAAAAACACGAGCAGGAGCAGGTGGAAGAAAACAAACGTCTCTTTTATGTGGCTGCCACCCGGGCCCAGATCAAACTCTATCTGCCCTTTTATCCCTATGAAAAGTATTACCCTTGGGTAGGACCGGTCTGCACCCTTCTTTCTCCGGCCCTCCAGGAGGCCTTTCCGGAAGGGGAAGGGAGCGACCCCCGCATGTGGCTCAGAGGAGAGACCGCCGAAGAAGTTTCCACGGAAGGATCGATTCAAAAACAGCCGGCCCATTCCATTTCTCTTCCGACAGGGGAAGACGAAACCTTTTTTCCCGTGATCGGAAGCTACCGCGACCGGAGGATTCGTCTGGAATCCTTTTCGAGCCTTCATCGCAAGATAGGCAAGGCCCCTGAGGAACGGGATGGAACAACTGCATTTCAGGCAACAAGCCCGATCATGAAGGAAGAAGATGAGGGTTTCCGGCAGAATATCGGTCCGGAAGACCCCACGGTCAGCGCCCCTTCCGGACTGCCGGGCGGGATTGATATGGGGCTCCTTTTCCATGACCTTCTGGAGCATCTGGATTACCGGATTTTATCAAAATATGATGCCCCTGTTCCGGATATGCCTTCGATTTTGGAAGAAAACTCTGCCGCGAAAAAGCTCCTTTCCGAACGGATGGCCCTCTATCGGATCGATGCCACATGGGAGCATTCCATCTGGGAAGTGATCTGCAACACCCTTACGGCGCCGATTCTTTTGGGGGGTGAACGCACTACCCTGTCCCGGGTCAGGAAAGAGGACAGACATCACGAAATGGAATTTTACTCTTCCTTTGCCATCCCGGATTCCGTTCCCGCTTTCGCTCAGGAGGACGTTGAGCAAATCTCCGTTGCGGATGGTTTCATCCGGGGATTTGTGGATCTGATCTTTCAATGGAAGGGAAGATTTTACCTTGCGGACTGGAAATCCAACATCCTGGAAACGGGGTATGACAGGGATTCCATGGAAATAAGCATAGCCCACTCCCGGTATCACCTGCAATACAGCCTCTATGCCATGGCGACGTTGCGCTGGCTCAAACAGGCACTGGGAAGCCGGTTTGACCCAGAAAAACATTTCGGCGGAATCTTCTATTTTTATCTTCGGGGAATGGA
>JBBSAR010000189.1:0-7612 GCA_038252125.1 Desulfatiglandales bacterium | reverse complement strand
TGGAGGGGACCCAGTGTGTTCCCGTGGGCCAGGACGGCGAATTGATCCTCAGCGGTCCCAACATCATGCAGGGATACTGGCGCAGGCCCGATGGCACCCGGGAGTCCATGTTCGAGATGGATGGAAGGAGATGGCTGCGAACGGGAGACCTGGTCAAGATGGATGAAGAGGGGTATTTCCATTTCGTCGACCGGAAAAGGGACCTCATCAAGTTCAAGGGGTATTCGGTTTTTGCCAGGCACGTGGAGGAAGTCTTGTACATGCACCCCAAGATAAAGGCCGCGGGAGTCGTTGGGGTTCCTGATCCGAAGGTCGGCCAGATGATCAAGGCCTATGTGGTCCTGCAAAGTGACGCCCGTGGAAAGATCTCCGAAGAGGAGATTGTGGAGTTCTGCCGGGAGAATATGGCTCACTACAAAGTTCCCCGAATCATCGAATTCCGCGGGGAGCTACCCAAGACCGATGTGGGAAAGGTTTCCCGCAGGGAACTGAGAGAAGAAGCAGGGGGTGAGTAACGTGGAGCGACCTTTCCTGGAGATTGAGGGCTTGAGCAAGGGATTCGGCGGTCTGAGAGCGGTCAACGACGTGGGCTTCACCATGAGACGAGATGAAATCGTGGGCCTGATCGGACCCAATGGGGCCGGCAAGACCACCCTGTTGCGACTCATTACCTCCATTCTCAAGCCCGATACCGGTTCGATCCGTTTCAGAGGCAAGAACATTGTGGGACTTAAGACCTGGGACATTGTGAACCTGGGAATTGCCTGTACATTCCAGAACATGAGACCATTTCGCAGGCTGCCTATTATTGCCAACGTGATGGTTTCCTGCCTCTCTCCACGGGCCATGAAGCGGGGAGAGTGGGTGAAAAAGGTGGAAAACAAGGCCATGGATGCCCTGGAATTCGCGGGTATTTCCGATATGGCCCTGGAAAAGGCTTCCACTCTTTCCCAGGGCGACCTAAAACGGCTGGAAGTGGCCAGGGCCGTGGCTACGGAACCGGAGCTGCTTCTTCTCGATGAACCTTTCGGAGGGCTGAGTCCTGCCGAAACGGATCTCATGGCCAAATCGATCGAGAGGCTTCACAAAGGGGGGCGGTTCGGCAGGCTCCACAGTGAAGGGCCGGCCATGATCATTGTGGAGCACAAACTTCAACAGCTCATGAGGATTGTGGATCGTATTATCGTACTCAATTTCGGCGTCATCATCGCGAACGGACCACCCGAAGAGGTGGTGCGGATTCCTGAAGTGATCGAGGCGTATCTCGGCGAAGGAGGCAGTCTTGCTGCTTGAAGTTGACCGTTTGACGGTTTGTTACGACAGGGCCATGCTCCTGAACAATATCAGCATGCACGTGGATACAGGGGAACTGGTCAGCCTGGTGGGTCCCAACGGGGCAGGGAAATCGACCCTGCTCAGAGCCATTACCGGACTGGTGGTGTGGGAAAAGGAGATCAAGCAAAGGTCGGCGGGCGAAGATATCACCATGGAGGGGACCGTTACCTTTGATGGAGAGAGGATCGATCAAATTCCCGCTCACAAAATCGTAAAAAGGGGCCTGGTTCATTGCCCGGAGCGAAGAAGACCTTTTCGCGAAATGACGGTCCTTGAAAATCTTCATGCCGGGGCTTACCTCTTAAAGGACAAGAAGAAGGCCCAGGAAACCCTGACGCAGATCTATGCCCTTTTTCCCATTCTTGAAAAACGGGCCAAGCAGATCTCAGGGACCATGTCGGGCGGGGAACAGCAGATGCTTGCTATCGGCCGGGCCTTGATGTCCCAGCCCAAACTGCTTTGCATTGATGAACCTTCCACGGGCCTGGCTCCCATATCCAGGGCGGAGGTGTTTGAGAAGATTTCGGAGATCTCCCGTCTCGGGATCACCGTGCTTTTGGTAGAGCAGGAAGTCAGTACGGTCTTCAAGATGACCGTCCGGAACTACGTCCTTTCCTCCGGGAAGATCATCGCGCAGGGAACCGGAGACGAGCTTTTCCAGGACGAAGTGATCCGCAAGACCTATCTGGGGCTATGAGGACGTTACCCCCGGTCCTTGAGAAAGCTCCGATGGTACTCTTCCTCTGAGAGATGGGTCTTGAGAAGACGCGTAACGAGATTGAACACTTCTTCCAGTTCTTCCCGGGACATCCGTTTCTTCATCAGGTTCATATTTGCATCATCGGAAAATTTTTGGAGGTAGTAGACGATCGTATTTTCATCCGTCTCGCGATCCATGCCGAAACCCACCAGATCATCATATTCTTCCACAAATTGGTGTGTATGCTGTGCCATCAGAAACCCAGGGCCTCCTTTATCAGAATGACTGAGATATCCGTCAACATCGGTTTGCGGTGCAGGATGACGGTGACCCGGCAGATGCGCTGAGGGGCGTTGCAGTCGCTGCACAATCCGGTTTCGGCGCACGGGGTTTGCATGTCAAGACTTTTGGCCCGCATGGGGGCTGCCACTTCTCTGATTCTCTTCAATCCCGATTCCAGATCGGCCGTTATCTTGTTCATTCCCGCTACGATAAAGACCTTCTTGGGTCCGAAGGTCATCCCGTTTGTCCGGTTTCCGATTCCATCTACGTTGATCACCTCGCCGGTTACGGAGATGGCATTGGCACTGGAGAGAAAACAGTCGGACGAGACCTGGTTCTTCCGTATTTCCAGATCCTGTTCCTTGCTCAGGCCCTTTTGCCAGTGATCGTAAATCGTTTTTCCCTTTTTTTTGAGCTCTTCAATGAGTCCGATCCCCCGTGTTGTATCCGAGCCGGCGAAACCAAAGGTCTCATAATCTGCTGCCATATCTACTATAAGATCCCGCGCTTCAGCGCCGGAAGAGACCAGGTGGGCATCAAATCCGTGCTTCTTTAGATTTCCGACGCATTTTTCCCCCAGCTTGTCCCAAAGCCACGATTGATAGCTTCCTTCTAATTTATAGTCCCCCGTCATATGATCTCCTCCTTATAATATCTCTTGAGACTCGTCCGGCTTTGCCGCGAAATACTTGCAGCGATGCCGGAACATGCCCCATTGGCCACGGTTCCCGTCCCACGATGTTTCGGAGCACCTTCCCAGTGCGTTGGGGCTGCAGTGTCCGAATTTATTTTCAAAATTCCTGAAATAAAGACATTTTCCGCATTGAACCATATCGCTGGAAATCTGCCTTCCGTTTTGAATCCTGTTTTCTTCCATACTGTTATTTACCCTTCATGTTCTTCAAGGCCTTCATGGTGAAAGATTTTGCCTTGTTCCAGTTCCCTGTGCAGTCAGGCGCCTTCTGGCCGAAGCATACGCCCGAGCCTCGGGGATCAGCAACCCCAAAAGCAGCCTCAAGGTCTGGTAATCCAGCGGTTTCAGTGCTCCCCGATAGGCGGCAACCGCGGCGCAGCCACAGCGGGAACAATCCGCGTTGTCCCCGTAGGTGCAGGCTTTTGGCTTTCCGTCGGATTGGTAGCACTTCACTCTCCTGCTGACCGGACAATCCGCATACCTGTTCCATTGTGTAAAACCGGCCGAAGGCATGAACTGCCGGGCCATGGCCGGCGTAAAACCGATTCTTTCCCCGTAACGCCTCCTCAGACGGAGGATTCGGGCGCAGAGGTGATCCCGTTCCGGAAAGGGAATGAACAGCTCCGAGGCTTGCTCTTCCCGATTGGGCGTATAAAAGGAAAATCCCAATCCCTTGATGGGGAGCTTTACCATTTCGCTCACGAAATCCTCCAGACTCTTCTGGTTGGGTTTTGAAAGCGTCATATGAACGATAGGCGGTTGCTTCGCCTTTCTTATGTTCTCAATTGCTTGTTTGTAAACCCCCTTTCCTCGTATTCGGTCATTCACCTCCTCCGTGCCGTCAAGGGAAAGGATCCACTGGCCGTTCGTAAGAGGGGGGAAGCCATTGAGGCCGTTGGTAAAGGCGAGCGTTGTATGAAAAATATTGCCGGCAGCGAGGCACACCTCGGGGCGAAGAGTGGGCTCGCCTCCATACAAAATCGCCGCGCTGAGACCCTTGGCTCTTAGATTCTTCATGAAAGCCACCATTTCCAGGTCATTCAACTCATCGGGATGCTTTTGCTTCCACCAGTAACAGTGGCTGCATTTTAGATTGCATCGGTGGGTCACATCGATAGCGACGGATGTCGGCTGCTTCGTGAATATCCACCGGGCGAGGATTTCGTGGGGACGATACCTCGGAATTGATTTCAGCAGGTTTTTCAATGCTTGATTATTCATGGCTTGAAGTGTACTCCTTTAAGTCGCGAGTGACAAGTGGGAGGAGGCTTTTCCAGCAATTCTCATTATGGCTTTTTGCGTACAACCGGCCATGGGGTTCTGTTTCCTCCTCGCATCTTGGATAAGATGGGATTTCTCCAGAAATTCCTTTATCCCTCTGTTTTTAAAATGGTATAAAAGCCAAAAAAACCCCCGGAGTGAATAAAATGAATAAATATACTGTCAAATTTCTGCCCGCCAACCTGTCGGTGGAGGTGGAAGAGGGCGCAACAATCGCTGAAGCTGCACAGAATGCCGACATCTTCATCAACAATCTCTGTGGAGGGGAGGGTGTCTGCGGCAAATGTCGGGTTCAGATCTCCAAAGGAAAAGCAAAGGCAGAGGAGCACGCGAAAGGATTTTTTTCTTCCGATGAGCTCATGAAGGGTTACGTGCTGGCCTGCCAGACCCCTGTTCACGACGATCTCGATATCGTTATTCCCCCGGAATCGAGAATGGAGGAATCCCAGATTATGACTGGGGGAGGAACGGAAGAGGCGGGGAAGGGCGATCTTGAACCACTCGTCCGGAAAATCTACCTTGAACTGTCTCCTCCCTCGGTGGAAGACAACGCTCCCGATATCGAACGGATCTCGCGGGGGCTTAGAAAAATCCTTGGCTGGCAGAGTTTTGATATCCCTTTGGACTGTCTTCAAAATCTTTCTGAAAAACTTCGAAGCAACGATTGGAAAGTCACGGCGACCGTTTCCAGGCACGGAACAGGCTACCGGATTCTCAGGATTGAACCCCTTAATACGTCGGCATCCAACTACGGAGTGGCCATTGATGTGGGAACCACCACCGTGGTGACCCAGTTAGTGGATTTGAATTCGGGAAAGGTGTTGGGCGTGGAGGGAACTCACAATCAACAGGCCAGCTTTGGAGAAGATGTCATATCCAGGATGATTTTTGCCTGCGGAAAGGGGGGGCTCCCTCCCGTTCAGCGGGCCGTGATCAAAAATATCAATGACCTGATCAAAAAACTAGTGGAGAACAACGGCATCTCACGGGAAGATATCTACTCGATCACCGCTGCCGGCAACACTACCATGAGTCATTTCCTGCTGGGTCTCAGTCCCTGTTCCATCAGGCTGGATCCCTACGTGCCCACCGCTGATGAGTTTCCGCAGATTCGGGCCGAAGAGATCGGCATTCATATTAACCCCAGGGGCATCCTGGAAACTATCCCCTGCGTGGCCTCCTACGTGGGGGGAGATATTGTGGCCGGCGTGATGGCCTGCGGCATGGCTGAAACAGAGGAGGTCAAAGGGCTCATAGACATCGGGACCAACGGGGAAATCGCCATAGGCAACAAAGACTGGCTGGTGTGCTGCAGTGCTTCGGCGGGACCCGCCTTTGAGGGCGGAGGCACTCGCTGCGGGATAAGGGCTATAAAGGGGGCGATTGAAAAAATGACAATAATCGACGGCGTCCTGCAATACGAAACCATCGGAAATGCGCCTCCCAAAGGAATCTGCGGATCGGGCCTGATTGACTGTATCTATGAGTTGGTCAAGAACGACATTATCGGCCCGGACGGGAAGTTTCACAGGAAAAGACAGGATCCCCGGTTGGAAATTGTAGACAATATTCCCCAGTATATCATTGCATTTCCGGATGAAACGGAATCGGGAACAGCGGTCTTCATCGCCGAACCGGATATTGATAATCTCATGAAATCAAAAGGGGCTGTTTTTGCGGCCATCAAGTCCCTCACCGACTATATCGGCTTGACGCTGGATATGATCGATACCTTCTATGTGGCCGGGGGATTCGGGAGTTTTCTGAATATCCCCAAGTCGATCGCCATCGGGCTGCTTCCGGATATCCCTCGGGAAAGAATCAAATTTATCGGGAACAGCTCCCTTACAGGCGCCCGGATGTGCCTGCTTTCGGAGAAGGCCTATGAAAACTGCGTGAATATTTCCAGATCGATGACCAACATTGAGCTTTCCACATATCAACCGTTCACCAATGAATATATTGCGGCACTCTTTTTGCCCCACACGGATCGGAAGCTGTTCCCTTCAGTGAATTACTGAGATTCGAAAAATGGCTTTATTGTGCATTAATAAGGTGAAAAAGCCAGAAGAATGGGGCCTTCACCCTATAGACAGGGAATGGATATCTCCCATAAAATATAGGGAAATTTCTTAATCGAAAATTGGTTTGGGAATCGTTTCCCCAATAGGCAATTTATTACCATTTGAACCTTATTAAAAAAGGAGGATTGCTCGTGAAAGCAGGAATCATTTTTACAGGAACCGGCCCTATTCTCATTCTGACAACCTTTGACTCTTTCAACGATCCCAACTTGGCAGCCAAACTTGCGGCGAAGGGAATCCGAAAATATATTGCTTCGGAAGTGGAGGTGGAAACGGTGAAGGCCAGGTATGGCAACCATTTCCCCGTGGTTATGGGGGATCTCCACCAGTCGGATGATCTGCGAGTGATGGATTACAACGGCTACAACGTCTTCAACTCTTTTACGTTCAAGGAAATGGGAAAACCGATTTATCATGAGGAAAAACCGTAATTAGGGCCATCATTCCGGCTCATGCTGACCTTATGATAACGATCGTTTCCATTCCAAAATAGCTATTTTTCCCTACTTGGAGTTTCCCCCCCATTCCCGGACCGTGCCCGGGAATGGAGAGGGGAAGCTCTTTCTTCTATTGAAAAGCCCTTGAAGTGGTTCTTCTCGTATAGGCAATCTCGGCCCTCTGAATAAGGGAGCATCTATCCGGATTCTCTTGCCTCGGGAGGAGAGAATTTTGGCTAAAAAGCTTTCCGTTTTGATCGTGGATGACCATCCCCTCTTTCGAGAAGGGATAAAAGCCATGATCAGTAGAGACGGGACTCTGATAATTGCGGGGGAAGCCGGATCCAGGAAAGAAGGTTTCCGAATGGCCAAAGACCTTGTGCCTGATCTGGTGACGGCGGACGTATCTCTTCCCGACGGAAGTGGAATTGAGCTTGTCCGGAATATTTGCGAGAAGATTGACGGCCCGAAAGTTATGATGTTGAGCATGCATGCGGAGGTTTCATATATCGTCAAGGCTCTTGAGGCGGGGGCCCTCGGCTATATCGTAAAGGAATCCGCGGCGGAAACCCTGATCCGGGGCCTTCATACCGTTGCAAAGGGAGAATATTTCCTGGACGCCGGGCTTACGCCCCAGGTGGTTCAACGCTTGATGGGAGAAACTGAAAAGAAACTGAAGATCAAAAATATCCCTTACGATGCACTGACTCCGAGGGAGCAGGAAATTATGGCGCTCCTGTGCGAAGGCCGTCAGGCGAAAGAGATTGCAAAACAGCTTTTCATCAGCCCAAAAACCGTT
>JBBSAR010000188.1:0-7615 GCA_038252125.1 Desulfatiglandales bacterium | reverse complement strand
TTCATACACTGCGCAAAAAAGCCGTAACAATAGCCAGATAGATCAGGAGGCCCAGGATATCATTGGAGGTGGCCACAAAAGGACCCGCCGCAAGCGCCGGATCCACATTCAGCCTGTGGAGCGCCAGGGGCACTGCGGAACCGATGATTCCCGAAATCAGGATAATAAATACCAATGCCATCGCAATCATGGCAGCCAATCGAAAATCACCGAGCCAAAAACCCACGACGATCCCGAGTATCCCCCCGCATATCAAACCGTTCACCAGGGCCACCCGCAACTCCATCCACAGTCTCTTGCCGATATTCACAAAGGTAACATCTCCGGTGGCAAGCCCCCTGACCACCAGGGTGGCCGCCTGGTTTCCCGTGTTGCCCCCCATGGCCATAACGACCGGGAAAAAGAAAGAAAGGGCAATCATCTGTTCCAGGGAAGCCGCAAACCGGCGGATCACCAGTGCGGCAAAGAGTCCTCCGAAAAGCGCGGCCACCAACCAGGGCAACCTGGCCCGGGATATTCTCATGGCCGATTCTTCCGTAATTTCCTGATCGAATACCCCCGCCATCAACGAGATGTCTTCGTCCGCTTCCTCTTCGATGACGTCCATGATGTCATCGTGGGTGATACGCCCGACGAGGCGGTTGTAATTATCCACCACGGGGATGTTTACCAGATCATATCGCATCACCAGCCTGGCCACTTCCTCCTGGTCCGTTTTTACATTGACCGAAATGACCTCCGGGTTCATGATCGTGTTGATCTGTGTTGACGGTTTCGCCAGAACCAGGTCCTTCAGAGAGATGACCCCCACAAGCCGGTCATAATCGTCCGTGACCCATATGGAGTAAAGATATTCAATCTCTTTGCCTCTCTCCCGGATGGACTCGATGGCATCCAGAACGGTTACATCCGCTTTTACGGAGAGAAATTCAAGGGCCATAATGCCGCCGGCGGTATCATCGGCATAGGGCAGCAATTTTTCCAGCTCTTCAGAGACCTGAGCAGCCACCGCCTCAATAACTTCCCTGGCCCGTTCAGCCGGCAGGTCTCCCACCAGGTCGGCTGCATCGTCCGAGTCAAGTTCTTCCACGATTTGAGACAAAGACTGGTTGTCCAGATCTCTTAATATGCGGCCCTGGACCGGCTGTTCCAGTTCAATAAGGACCTCGCCGGCCTCTTCGGGCTCCATCATCTGAATGATATACAGCCGCTCATCCGCATCCAGATGCATGATCAGATCCGCCAGGTCCGCGGCCCGCATCTGGGCGATCAGGGTCGCCAGAGCATCCCTGTTTTTCTGGCTTAAGAGAGCTTTGACATCCTCGATCAGCTTGCCATCGACGGTTCTTCCCTTGAAATTATACGAGGTCATTATTCTTTACTCTTTTCTTTAATCTTTCCTTTTTCAGCCATATATTGTCTCACGTCTTTCAATATGGCACGGGCCAGTTCATCCCCTTCGGATTTGGCGGCGACCATATTCGCCATAGGGATTTCCGCGCGCGCGGCCGTCTTGTGCCCGCCCGCGGAGGCGCCCCACGGCTCGAAAAGTTTCTGGGCCGTTTTTCCCGCATTGCCCCTGAACCCCGCATTTCTCAGGATCACAATCAGCTTGTCGTGCCAGATGCCGGTCACCACGCTCCATTCGGCTTCCGACAGCTTCATGAAAAAATCAGCTATGATTACAAGCATATCAGGATTTACAATCTCTCCCATATTGACAAGTGCCGTTCTCCCGATTAATTGCAATCGGTTCATGGCAAGGACATAACAGGCCAGGGTCTTTCTGCTAATCTCCGATGATTCGATTTTTTTTATGGTATTGATATTCACAAAACCGTACAAGTACTTGAATGCATTGATATCGCTCTGCTGTGCGTCCCTGACGAAATTGTCCGTATCGGTCTTAATCCCGTAAAAGAGAGCGGTCGCAAGTTTTGCCGAAGGCTTGATCTTGGAATTCCGGAGGTATTCCGTCAGGATCGTTGCATTGGCGCCGTATTCCTCCCTGATATCCACATAAAAAGCCTTGGATGTGGCCTGCACCGGATGATGGTCTATAATAATATCAAAGGGGTGATCCCTGAACAGTTCGTGGTGTTCCGGCTGGGAATCCACGATAGCCCATTTGGTGATAACTTTCCTCCTTTTCAAGGAGCGGACGAGCTTCAGATCGATCTTCAACAATCTGACCATGGCCAGATTGTCGGCCCTTTCTATGGGATTAATGTGAAAGATCTTTGTGCTCCTGACTTTTCTCCAGAAAAATCGCTTGAGCGCCAGGGCGCTGGAGATCGCGTCAGGGTCGGCATTGATCGCGATGCCCAACCTGTCGTCGGCATTCACGGCCTCCAGGAGGCGCTTGCACTTTTCCGTGGTGGTCGTGGACTTGGAAAACGGATGTTCCATAATGGGATTCGCCATTCACTGCCTCGCATATTTCAGGGGATTCGGGTTGCTCACCAGGGCCATAGGGTTTCCAGGTATTTCAGGGCAGGATCGAGATCTTCTTCCTTGTGAATTTCCAGGGTAACCACCACGGGGCGTATGCGTGCAGATGATAGCTGATTAAAAAGCGAGGCAAAATCTATCCGCCCTCTCCCGGGCGCCAGATGCTCATCCTCCACCCCGTGGTTATCATGGAGATGCAACTGCCTGAGGTATGGCCCAAGGGACTGGAGCCATGTTTCCATGGGGGTTTCGCTGAACACATTCTGATGGCCCGTATCCAGGCAGAAACCGACGTCCTCTTCCGGGAGCCGTTCAAATAGAAGACGCATATCGTCAGGCCCCCTTTCATAGACATTTTCCAGCATCAACAGGGCGCCCTCGTTGTGCAAGGTCCGGGCAAGCCACTCCCAGGTTTCCAGACTTCGTTCCGCCCATGCTTCCCGCATATGCCAGTATCTTTTGTGGTCATATCCCGGGTGACAAACCACGCTCTTCGGCCCGAAAAGAGGAATCAGACGAACAACCTGTTCCAGCCGCTTTCGCGTCAACGCGCGCACTTCAGGGTCCGGAGACCCGGGCGAAAGGTCCATGAAGGGAGCGTGTATGGTGCAGGCCAGACCGGCGCCCCGTATTTTTTGTGCAATCGCCGCTACTTCTTCCGGAGAAAACCGGTCCAGGGCTTCCGCGTCAAAACCTATCTCCGGATTCAGTCCGTTTGTCAGGAATTTATTTAAGAAGGAATCATGCAGCATCCTATAAGGGATATTCACATGTATTTGACTTTCAATTCGGCTCACTAAAGAGACTCCCGTCGGCAATTGACAATTGAATTCGGTTTAGGTATAGGTATCTCAGATTTATTTTCTTTTATAACGCTAACCGCCATAAGTTTTATCTTACGGCTATTTGGATTTTTTTACCATGAAAAAAGCCATCGCATCACCTCTGAGCTCCGCCTTTGTCATACCGGGACTGGGTCAGATCCTCAACAAGGAGTTGAAAAAAGGCATCCTTCTTTTGGGAGGAGTCTTTCTGCTTTTCATCATCGGGGTCATCAAAATCGTCCAGTTGATCAAGGCGATTATTCAAGCAGGCCACCTGGAAAGTCTGACTCCGGACGACATTATGCTCCGGCTCAAGGCGCAGGATTCATCCCTGCTCTGGGTTATTATGGCCTTATTTACGGCCCTCTGGCTGTACTCCGTAATAGATGCCTTCCTGCAGGGGAGAAAAATTGACATGGCGGAAGAGGAGCACGCATCATGAGGGCCTACCTGATAGACGAAATCTCCAAACCCGACATGGAGAAAATTGCCGGGTTTCTAAAGCAACATGCCATTCATTCAAGCCTGGAACAGGTCTTCTGGATCAAGGTGCCCGACGATATCCTCAGCGACATTCAATTTCGACACAAGGACTGTCGGCCGCATGTTTTCGCCGTCGAAATCGGTCCGGACTGGATAAAACTCGAACTTTTCATTCGCACCCTCACAAGCATTCGCTGTGATTGCCCGGCCTATTGCACGGCGCAACAGATGAGCCACCTGCACCACTTTGCCGACGGCATGATCGAACAACTGGGGATACAAACGTGACCTGAAAGATGCCATTAGCTGTTAGCCGTTGCTCGTTCCCACGCTCCGCGTGGGAACGCACGGTTGGACGCTCCGCGTCCGTGCAGGCAGAAAACATGACCAGAGACCGCTACAAGGTAAAACTGAACGATGCCCCCCACTTTGTCACCTGCACGGTGGTGGAATGGCTCCCCATATTCACCCGGCCCCAGGCCGTGGACATTGTCCTTGGCTCCCTGCGGCATCTTCAAACAACAAATGAGATGATTCTGTACGGTTTCGTCATTATGGAAAACCACGCCCATTTCATCATTTCCGGGGAAAATCCGGACCGCATCATGGGACGGTTCAAGTCCTTCACTGCGAGGAATATTATTGACTGGCTTGTGGAAAAAGGGGAAAAAAGCCTGTTGCGACAGTTGAAGCATGCGAAGCTGGCGCACAAGACGGACCGCGAGTATCAGCTTTGGCAGGAGGGGGTCCATCCGGTGTTGATTCAAGGGGAGGAGATGATGCGGCAGAGACTGCAGTATATGCATGATAATCCGGTGCGGCGGGGGTATGTGGATGATGCGGTGCACTGGCGGTATTCGAGTGCGCGGAATTATGCGGGGATGGAAGGTGTGTTGGATGTTCGGACGAGCTGGTAGTGCACGGGACGCGGAGCGTCCGGGGGTGCGTTCCCACGCGGAGCGTGGGAACGAGCGAACTGCCATTCATTCACGGGTATTAAAGTTAGAACCAAGCCCCTAACGGCTAATTGCTAAAAGCTAATCGCAGTCTTTACGTAAGAGGTGAAACATGGATGTCGTCATTGAAAAGATAAAGGTCCATTCGGACGAACGTGGTTTCGTTTTTGAGCCCCTGAAAGAGGAGTTTCTGACGTCTCAGCACAACACCCATGTTGTAGTGAGCCTGCCCGGGGTCATTCGTGGAAATCATTATCATCTTAAGGGGATCGAAACCATCGCCGTGACCGGACCGGCCCTGGTGCGCATACGGGAAAAGGATGCATTGCGGGATGTGGAAGTCCCCGAAGGAGAGGTTTATGCTTTTACCTTTCCCCCGGGGGTTTCCCATGCCATGAAGAATACGGGGCCGGGTCCCGGGGTACTGGCTGCCTTCAACACCGTGGAACACGACCCTGAAAATCCGGATACCGTTTCCGATGTTCTTATGTGAGATAATGAGAAGCCAAGACATACGATCCTGCATCCAGGCGGTTCTCCTGATTTCCTTCCTGCTGTTCTGTCTGTCTTGCGGGCACGCACCGCGATACGATTATGCCGCCGTAAAAGCGGAATATGCGAAAGACAAAACGACCTCGGCAAATGCATCCCCTCAAAAGACCGGGAAGTCGGTCTCTTCCGAAAAACAAATAGATGCCGCGGGAGAGTTAACCCTTGAGAAGGTGATCCGGATCGCGCTTCAAAACAATCCGGACATGGATATGGCCGTTGCCCGCATCCAGCAATCCGAGGCCATGCTGGACGAAGCCATGAGCGTTTTCTGGCCGGTGATCGGCATCTACGGAGAATACCTCCAGGGAAACGCCCCCTCCGCCTACCTCTTCAAGACCATCGACCAACGTCAACTGCCCCCCAACACCAATTTCAACAATCCGGGCTGGTTCGAAAACTATGAAGTGGGCATTCACGGCCAATTGAACCTGTTTAACGGCGGCAGGGATTACCTGCGAAAGCGCATGGCGGAAACAGGGCTTCAGATCAGTGAGATGGATCGGGATTCCATCAAAAACGGCCTTGTCACCTCGGTCATTCATGCCTACTATTCTGCCCTTGCCGCGGAAAAGTATGTGGGAATCAGCGAAGACTCGGTAAAGACCGTAAAAAAGCAGTTGGCAACGATAACCGTCCGATATGAGGCGGGAAGTGCGCTGAAATCGGATGTACTGTCCCTGAAGGTTGCCCTGGCCCGTTCCGACGAAGATCTGATTCGCGCAAGGAACAATCACATCCTCTCCCTTTCATCCCTGGCCAACCTCCTCGGGCTCAACCCGGACACGACCCTCCGGCTTGAAGGCAACGACCAGACGCCCATCAAGGTGCCCGATCTTTACGAAGAAGCATTGGTAACCGCCTTTGCGAGACGCCCTGAACTTCACAAAACCCGCCTTCAGGTGGTCCAATCGCGAATGAACGTGGATGTAGCGAGATCGGAATACCTCCCCAGGCTGGATGCACAGGCAAGGACCTATTTCGATGATCCTGATTTCAGTTTTGACTGGGATCGCAGGAACTGGACCGCCGGCATTATTCTCAACTGGGATCTTTTTACCGGATTCGGAACGAAATCCCATGTGGACAAGGCGCATGCGGTACTCAAGGAGATGCTCGCCGCCGATAGAAAGACAACCCTTTCGGTTCAGTTGCAGCTAAAGGGGACCTATCTGAAACACCAGGAAGCAAAGGCCCGCTGGGATGTAAGCCAGGCGAGCGTGGCCCTGAGCGAGGAATCCCTGCGGCTGGTCCAGAAGCAATATGATAGCGGATCAGCCACCATTACGCGATATCTGGAGGCGGAGCTGGCCAGAAATCGCGCCCGCCTGCGAGCAACCACGGCATACTACGACCGCGAAAAGACAGCCGCGGCCATAGGCAGAGCCATGGGCTATTGGGCGGACTATGAAGACGGGGAGTATAGGGAGCAATAAGATGAACTACGAAGGCATTCTAATAAATCTCAAGGAAAACGGGAAAGCGGACGTCGTCATCCAGCCGCCCGGGTCGGGCGTCCACGGCGCCTCGAAAAAGATCAATGCAAGGGTTTGTCATTGCGCGACAGCGGCTTCCAGCATCACCATTGAAGCATTGAATTCCGCCGGCGCGGGTCCGGGGGACAGGGTGTCCGTAACAAAAGACACCTCGGCGCTGCTCAAAAACTGGGGCATCCTCCTGGGGATGCCCCTTGCAGGCCTCATCATCGGCATTATCCTGAATTCCGTATTGACCGGCCCGTTTTCTTTGCCCCCCGCATTCGGACTTACAGCAGGGATCGCCTGCACCCTGTTGGCTCTCATACTATCCATTGCATGGTACAAAAAATCCTCCACCAGCAGCGACCCGGTCATCGATCGAATCCTCCGCGTTGCCGAAAAAACCGGGCCGCAACTCCAAAGCGGAATTTTCCCCGTGAATAACCAAGGAAGCAACTGCGGCGCCTGTTCAGGGAATTTTCCGCGATAATTCAGACCATGTGCCGCATCGTTTCGAAAAATAAATCCACCATGAAGGCCATGAAGAACATGAAGAAAAAAAACAGACAAGTGTAATACCTGATTATTCGCAACCAGATATTGTGGTTGATCGTCATCTCAGGCCTTGTTTTATTGTCCCTATGGGAGCCTGAAGACGGAAAAAAACCTTCATGCTCTTCATGGTAAAAATTACCGGTTCGCTTAAAGAAATAAATCAACTATAAGGGAGATTAAGCGCATGAAGAGAGAGTTCAGTGAATTATCACACGCGGTAATTGGGGCGGCTATTGAGGTTCATCGCCATTTGGGACCTGGCTTGCTTGAATCTGCCTACAAACAATGCCTGGCTCGGGAATTTGATCTCAATCAAATT
>JBBSAR010000187.1:0-7627 GCA_038252125.1 Desulfatiglandales bacterium | reverse complement strand
CCGTCCCACAAAGGCCGCGTTTGGTTTTGCCAAAAAGCAGGACGCAACGGTTGACGATTTGACGAGCATAAAAACAGAAAAAGGAGAATACCTCTATCTGAAGCGTACGATTGCCGGCAGGCCCACCAAAGATATCCTCCGTGAAATTCTACCGACCATCCTTTCCGCTGTAAGCTGGCCAAAATCGATGCGCTGGGGAAGTGTGGGGATTCCGTTCGTAAGACCCGTGCATTGGATTGCAGGTCTCTTTAATGGGGAGGTTCTTCCTTTTGAATTTGCGGGTATTGTCAGCGACAATATGTCCAGAGGACATCGTTTTATGGCTCCCGATCCGTTCGAGGTCTGCGACGTGGAGGATTACCTGAAGAAAATCCAAGCAGCCTTTGTGGTGATTGAACAGTCCGAGAGGGAGCGCATTATCGTTGATATTGTGGCGGAAGAAGCTGCAAGAGTGGAAGGGGTTCCCGCGGATGATTCTGATCTGATAAGTACAGTGGCCAATCTTGTGGAATATCCGTCTGCCGTATGTGGCGGTTTTGAGGAGAAATTTTTGGCCCTTCCTGATCCTGTACTGATTACCGCCATGCGGGAACACCAGAAATATTTTGCGGTATATGACCGCGAAGGGAACCTTCTGCCGAATTTCGTTGCTGTAAACAACACGTTGGCGCGAGATCCTTTCATCGTGCGAAAAGGCCACGAAAGGGTCTTGCGCGCCAGACTCTCCGATGCGGCATTTTTCATGGAAGAGGACAGAAAAAAGCCGCTTATGGATCGGCTTGAAGAGCTAAAACGGGTTATTTATCAAGCAGATCTGGGTACTTCATTTGCCAAGGTTCAGCGTTTTGAAAATCTTGCAAGAGAGATGGCGAAAACTATCCTTCCCGACGAAATAGAAAATGTCGGACTCGCGGCACGTCTGTGCAAATGTGACCTTGTTACGCAGATGGTTGGAGAATTCCCCTCTCTGCAGGGAGTAATGGGCAGGGAATACGCCCAATTGGATGGGTATCCCGACAAGGTGAGTGAGGCCGTTGAAGAACATTATCTTCCTCTCAAAGCGGGAGGGAAGCTGCCGGGCGGGGAGCTGAGCGCCATCGTAGGAGTGGCGGACCGGATTGACACCATTGCCGGATGCTTTGCCGTAGGTCTTGAACCTACAGGCAGCGCCGACCCTTTTGCATTGAGAAGGCATGCCATCGCCATTATCAGAATTATCGAGGCATTCGGCTGGGAGATCTCTTTGTCATGGCTGGTGGAACGAGCATTGTTCCATCTCAATCAGGAACTCGATTTTCCTGCCGAGAAGACTTTCGCGGGGGTGATGGGCTTTGTGAGGGAGCGTTACAAGAACCTGCTCCTGGGGGAAGGATACGAACCCGATCTGATTGAGGCAGTGCTGTCCGCGGGGTTTGATCGTATTCGCGGTCTTCGCCCCCGGATTGAACAGTTAAAACAGTTTTCCGCGGAGTCGGAGGATTTCGGACTGCTTGCCTTCACCTTTAAGCGGGTAACGAATATCCTGAAAAAGGAAACCGTTCCTTTTTCCGTGGATCCGGGTCTGTTTCAGAGCCGCGAAGAAGCCGTCCTGTGGGAAACATTTGAGGCGGTGAGGGGAAGGGTACATGAAATGCTTGAAGGCGGGCGGTTTTTTCAAGCGCTCGGAGCTATGGCGGAACTCAGAAAACCGGTGGATTTGTTTTTCGACGGTGTGGAGGTGATGGTAAAAGACAACGAGGTCCTTCGGAAGAACCGCATCGGCCTGCTTCAGCAGATCGAATCCCTTGTTCTGCTGGTTGCCGATTTCTCCAAGTTTTCGATATGACTTTTGCTGATATATCAGGGTTTTTTAATGAGTATGTAAAGCTCTCCTTTATGACTGAGATGCCCGGCTGCCGCTTCGGCATAAGGTCCATTTCCCCAGAAAATGTCTGCCCTTCCGGCGCCTCTTATGGCTCCTCCGGTATCCTGATTCAATACGAACCGTGAGAATTCCTGCCATTCTTTCACTTGGCCGGTGTTGTCAATGACCGGTTTCTTACAGATGACAAATCCCAATGCGCCTTTGGGAAAAAGATCTGAATCCAGTGCGATCGATCTTCCCGGTGTGAGCGGTACTCCAATATTGCCCAGAGCCCCCTTTTCCAGCCGTCGGAAGAATACATAGGAGGGATTGTAATATAGAACATCCGGCACGGCCTCCGGATGTTTTGCCAGGTATTCCCTTATGGTCTGCATGGACAATTCCTCTTTTGTCAGGAAACCCTTTTCGATCATGTATTTGCCCATGCTTCTGTAGGGAAGACCATTTTTTGCGCTGTAGCCCGCGGAGATGATTTTGCCGTTTTGCAGGATCAATCTTCCCGACCCCTGGATCTGAAGAAAGGCAACATCCACAGGATCCTTCAACCAGGCGATTTCAAGACCTCGTCCTTTTAAGACTTTTTTCTCGTCAATATCCATTCTGCTATAGTAGGGGACAAAATCTTTTCCCTCTATTCGCCCGATGATCTTCTGGTTTTTGAACCTGTTTCTGAAAGCGGAAAGATCCACTGTGGTCAGATCGTCCGGTTTTCGATATAGAGGATATCTGTACACCGAATCCGGCGTCAGGCTCGCTTCGTACGTCGGCTCGAAATATCCCGTGAAAAGGACATTCTTGCTCTTCTCCCCGCCTGTTGCCCGATACACGTGAAATCCCTCCTTTATCTTTTCCGCTAGTTGCGCAGGAGTGGGTTTCTCCTGCAGGATCTTGAGGAAGGCTTTCTGGCTGTCGAAAACCTCCTTTTGTGTAAACGAGCGGGGTCCGTAGTGCATAATCGTGTCAGGTGGAATTCGGTTCAGATATCCGATACTGTTCTTGATTGCCGCCACGAGAGACGCTCTGTCCATATCATCCGAGAAATCCGGATAAAAAAACGTGACTTCCTCAAGGGCTTCCGAGGGGACAGAGGCTTCTTTCCTTATGCCGGGGCAGCAACCGGCCAGGAAAAGCATGAGAAGAAGGAGTATTAATTTAATTTTGATAGGTTGCATACAGAAACTATTCGGCCTCACTTTCCGCCTGTCGCCGGCGCTACGATTTCCTTCTCAATTTCCTTCATTTCGTCGGAATTCAGCAATTCCAGGAATTTTTGATTGGAGAGGAGGGCGGCAAAATTTCCTGAGTTTATCGCCTTCAGGATCTCGGGATCCTGCAGGATCTCCTGCATGCGGGGATCATTCTGCAGGGACAGCACCTTTTGCATGATCACCTCATTGCCCATGATCGATTTCCGCAGATCTTGAATCTCTTCAGAAGAAGATTGGGCAGGCGGAGGAGCGGGGGCGTTTTCCGGCGAAGGACCGTGGTTAATGCGAATGATCCGGATCTTTTCTTCGTCAATGCTTACTGTTCCGAGTGTATTGGTTTGAATAACGTACCGGCCATCCTGTTGAGATACAATCCGTCCAAATATAACTCCTCCGTCGATCAGCTCGATCTTACTGACCTGTTCGGCAATGGCGTTGCCGAACCATGTGGCGATAAAAAACCATAGAGAATATGCAATAAATTTTTTCATGGGGATTTCCTTTCAAGTTTTAACGCAAGTAGGAGAGGCTGGGCGGGAGCGGAGCATCCTTTCCCTGACGTGTTTCGCCATAATTGGATTCCGCGAGAATTTCGAGGTCGTCCAGGGCGCGTTTTTCCCCGCGGAAACGAACCCGATCCAGTTTTTTGGTCACAATATACCCCCCTGCGCTCAGGAGTTCAAGAATGCTTCCGGCATCAAATTCCTGGTCATCCACCAGCATTTTGACATCGGCTGCGTGATGTTGCACAACCTTTGCGACCAGCGTGGAAGGCCTGGCATGAAACCCGATACCTTTCGGTACGGGAAGCTCGTAGGTGACCTCTTCCACCATTCGGGAGAGAATCTTTTCGGCAAGCACTTTGCCGGCCGTGAAAAGCCGTGACAGATAATAAAGACTGAAATAAAAAGCCGATTTCGTAAGTTCGGATGGGGGGACAATCGCCTGCAGTCTGCCGGCTTCGGGAGAAGGAATCAGCAAATGCCTTTCAAAATAGTGAGCAATAATGGTCGCGATTTTGGAAAGATTCAGTTGCATGGAAAAGATTTGGTGAAGTACCTTCAGCTCCGCTATTTCTCCCTCTATGCTATGGTTATACAGATAGGAATCATACCAGGAGATCAGGTTGTGCAGACCGGTTCCGAGACGCCGCAGTTTTCCTTCGTTGATATTTGCGGGAATTTGAGCCGATAGAAGCCTCCCTTCTTCTCGGATCATTTCGTTTAAGAATTGGGCTTCCTCCGCGAATTTGACAAATCGGTGCGCTATTTTCCTTGCGGTAACTCCGATTTCGGAAGAGGAGGTTTCCTCGATGGTATGTGGAAGTATGATCTCTTTGGTCAACTTTACACCATAGGAATCAAGAGGCCTATCGTTGGGAATGTGTAGATTCAACCGCTCGGCTTCCTTGCGAAGTTCTAATAAGTTGTCCGCAATGATTTTCCCGAAAAAGGATGCGGCCTCTCCGGCCCTCTGAATAAAGCCATTGCTTTCTTCCTGAAACAGACGTATGAGAGAAGCCCCTCTCTTGACTTCTTCCAGGATAAAGGCAGCTTTCCCGAAGTTCTTTGCCGTGGCGGTCAATTCACGAAAATAGATCCAGTTTTTATTGTTCCTGGCCTGATAGCGGTCAAGAACGTGTTCCACGTCCGAAGCATGATTAATGATCTGGGCCAGGAAATTCATTTGCAGATGAGGCCTTTCCGGATCAGGGCTCGCTTCCTTCACGAAATTGGAAAGAGAGAGCAGAGGGGTCGCAAAGGGCGCCAGGACCGGCGCAAACTCTTGCTCCGCAATGATCTGTTGTTCATCCGCCAGACTGTAGAGCGTGAGAAAATTGGTCTTCATTGTATTCCTCCCTCTTTTTCCTTTTTGCCGAGAGTGCTTGTAGTTTCCATTTTGACGCCATCCCTGTAGGCAGTGAGATGGATCGTGTGTCCGGGCGCCATGCCCAGGAGTTTTCTTCTGAACAGCAGAAAATTTTTCAGGGGTTGTTTGTCCAATGCGACGATGATATCATTGGGCTTGATTCCGGCTTTATCCGCCGGACTTCCTTTCTCAACTTCGTCGACCAGGATACCCCAGTCATCGGTGGAGGGCAATTTCGCCATTTTTTCCAGGGGCAGGGGGGAAGCTTTAATGCCTAACCATCCCCTTTCCGTCTTATCCAGGACCAGCATGGACATCACCTCTTTGACGGTGTCGATCGGTATGGCAAAACCAATAGACTGGGCCTCCGAGATAACGGCGGTGTTGATGCCTACGACGGCGCCGTCCAGGTTCAACAGCGGGCCGCCGCTGCTTCCCGGATTGATGGCGGAATCCGTTTGAAGAAAATCCACCAACTGATCATTCAGTTCGGGGGCGATTCTTCCCTTGGCACTGATAATCCCCGATGTCACTGTGTGCTGAAGGCCAAGGGGATTTCCGATGGCAAGGACCATTTCCCCGATCTTCAGGTCGTCGGAACTGCCCAGCGGCAGGGCCGTCAACTGGTGATCCGGTTCAATTTTTATAAGGGCTGTATCGGTCATGCGATCCGAACCGATAATCTTTGCGGGATATTCCCTTCTCGCTCCCGCCAGGACGATCCGGATGTCCGTTGCATTGTGGATTACGTGCGCATTTGTAAGGATATATCCGTTTTCATTGATAATGAAACCCGAACCAAGACTGAACCCCTGTTCTCTGAAGGGGATCGGGACTTTAAAAGGAATAATATCGAATATATAGGAAAGGATTGGTATTCTTATGGGAAGGATGTCGTTGGGGGAAACCCCGAACTGGGCTTTTTTTTCTTCAAGACGGCGGGTGTAGATATTCACAACGCCGTCTTTTACCGTATCAGCGATATTGGCGAAGGTATATTGATGAATGACAATTCCTTCCCGGTTGTTTGGGTAGACTTTGTTTCTCCACAGCCTTTCCAGGTTGAGATCGCTGAAGGACAGTTCCTCAAAACGTTTATCAAAAATCGGGTTTTCGTGGCCGACGAGATCTTCCTTCATGTTTTCGGGAACATTGGAAATGGTGCAGGCAACAAGCATCGGTAAAAGGAGCATCATTGCCCACATTACGGAGAATTGACGGTATCGTGAAGCCGGAAAACAGCGTGTGTTGCCGTTCCGGCATCTTTTGATTTCTTCAGGAATGGTGGTTCCGCAAGAAACGAGTTCTGAAGGTGTTTTCTGCATATTCCAATATCTTTGCCTTAAAGTTCCCCCATCCGGACCGATAAAATATAAAGATACCATCTATTGCCCTTTATTAGCAATAGATTGATGAAAGAATAGTATGGTATGGTGAATGGCAATTTTCGTTGTTCGTTTTGCCCGCAAGGCATGGGGGCTGCTTTGAGCGAGCGGGCACTCAAAGAGTTCGAAATAGGTTTGTTGTGAGGTTTTGATGATCCTGCTGCGTCGACTGAGCCATAAGAATAAAATATTCTTTTCTTCCGTGATCGTGATTTTGTTCGTGAGCGTCGGCATCGCACTGGTGGCGCGATGGGTGCTTGTTTCGAGTCTGATCACGCGATTGGAGCAACGAGGCATGAGTATCGCCCAGAGCGTTGCGGAGAAGAGTAGGAAATATGTGGTGGATGGGAACCGTACTGCCTTGACCAGGCTGCTCTTCGATTCCTCCCGGGGTGGCGACCGGGAATCGCTCATTTCCTACATGTTTGTCCTGGACAGGCACGGCAAAGTTCTATCTCATACGTTTGCGAAAGGTTTCCCCGAAACGCTTGTTGGGATCAATCAGGCCAGTGCGGCGGGAACGCACGGTATAGAGCAGGTTTCCCTCGGGAAAGAATCCGCTTATGATATTGCATTTCCGTTGGAGGAAGGGCATACGCGGATCGGGGCCGTCCATGTGGGATTGAGCAAAAGGCATATCGATGAGGTTGTGGGTCGACTTCGCATAACGTTTCTGGGTTTTATTTCCGTCATCATCCTCATCTTTTTCGGCATTGCCCACTGGCTTTCCAGATACATTACCCGGCCCATGGGGGAACTGATCAGAAGGGCCAACGAAATCAGCCGGGGAAATCTGGAAATGGAACCGACTTCGGGCACTGAAGTGAAATGCTGGGAGATCTGTAATTGCACGAAGATAGATTGTCCCGCTCATCAACATACCGGTCTTTCCTGCTGGTATGTGGAGGGGACGGGCGCAAGCTATGGGGAGGCGGAACGGCGGCTTTTTCCGGAAAAACTGTCCCGTTGCAAGGCATGCAGCGTCTATAAGAGCCATCGGGGCGATGAAATCGAACAATTGGCTGATGCCTTCAATCACATGACGGCATCCATCAAGGCATCCCGGGCGCGACTTAAGGAGTCCGAGCAGAAATACCGCTCCCTCTTTGACAGCGGTCCCACCCCTGTCTTTGTATTGGCCCGTAAAGGATTTGAGATTCTGGATGCCAATCCGGCCGCGGCCGAAACCTACGGCTATGCCCGGGAAGCTTTGATCGGACGGAATTTTGATGAACTGGGCTCCTTTGAATATGGGGCTCATGGAGACACCGCGTCCGGTGAAAAAGTTTTGGCCAATGTCT
>JBBSAR010000186.1:0-7641 GCA_038252125.1 Desulfatiglandales bacterium | reverse complement strand
GTGGTGCATCCTCAGCCGGATTTGACCTTTTGAACATCCAGGGGAGCGTCTCCCTTGTTCATGATCACAAAATCATGCAGCACTTCCGTTCCCTCAAGCTCCTGATTAAAGGTGTATCTGGGTTCCGGAAAAAAGGCCGCGGGTCCTCCCGCCGGTGTCGCTTCATCCGCCAGGGTAAAAGAGGAAAACATCCACAAAAACAGTCCAATCAAAAAAGACGAAAATAACATTTTGTTTCGCATGGTAGAAAAACTCCTTGTTTTAATGTCAGAAAAACGCAATTGAACCTCCATTTGGAATTTCAACCAGGACTTTTAACACAGCCGCTTTTAAATCTCAATACTTCCGATAAACCAATAATGCCCACTGCGGCTATTTTCAAGTCTCCAGGCATGAGGTTTGGAAAGGTTTTCCTGCTTACTCCGTCGGGAAGCGCGAAACCGCGGAAATGCCGGCAAATATTAATTGACAAATGAATCAGAAACATTTTATGCAGTTACAGCAATTTTGCCGCATACATTCCCGATCATCAGGCTGTTTAACGACGAATCATCATCCCGAATCAGGTGTATCATGGAATTTTCTTTTTCAGAGGAACAAAAGCTATTCAAAGAGCAGGTCATGCGATTCGCAAAAAAGGAAATCGTTCCCAGGGTTCGTGAACACGACCTGGCGGGCAAATTTGATATTGAATCCTTTCGAAAGTTGGGGGACTTCGGCATCCTTGGTCTGCATTTTTCTGAAGAATTCGGTGGAAGTGAAGCGGATGTGGTAACCTCGGTGGTAGCGGGCGAAGCCCTGGGGGAAGCAGGGGTGGATGGAGGTCTGACACTTGCCTACGGCGCCCACACCTTTCTTTGCGCCGATACCATATTTACCCACGGTTCAAAGGCATTGCGGGAAAAATATGTTCCGAGACTTGCATCCGGCGAATGGATAGGATGCATGGGCCTGACCGAACCGGGGGCCGGGTCCGACGTCGCCTCCCTGACCACACGGGCGGTAAAGGACAACGGGAGTTATGTACTCAACGGCAGTAAAATGTTTATTACAAACGGACCCGTAGCGGATGTGGCGGTTGTGTACGCCAAGACGGACAAGAATCTAAAACACGGAGGAATTTCGGCCTTTGTCGTGGAAAAGGGGACCCCCGGGTTTTCGGCCGGCAAGCCCCTTCAAAAGATGGGGGTCCGCACTTCCCATACATCGGAATTGATTTTTGAAAACTGCCGCATTCCGGAGGAAAATCTCTTGGGAAAAGAGGGGGCGGGATTCCTGATGGCCATGCAAACGGTGGAATGGGATCGAAGCGCCCTGATGGCGCCCTTTATCGGCGGAATGACCTATACCCTGAATCAATGCATTCGGTATGCAGGGGAGCGAATCCAATTTGGTCGTCCCATAGGACAATTCCAGGCCATCAAACATAAACTGGCCGATTTGAAGATCTTTATTGAAGCGGCCAGGACCTTGATTTACCGGGTGGCGTGGTGCAAAGACCAGGGAAGGCCATTGAATCACCTGGAAGCAGCCGTAGCCAAGCTTTTTGTGGGAGACTGGAGTCTCAAACCTGCCAACGACGCCATGATCATTCACGGAGGGTATGGGTACTGCCACGAATACGACATGGAAAGAAACTTCAGGGACAGTCGGCTGGCCCCCATCGGCGGCGGCACCTCCGAAATTGCCAAGAAGATTATTTCAAAACTCATGTAGGGGAAAGATCAATGAATTTCGATTTCGACGATTCCACAAGGATTCTGTGCGACAAACTCGGATCCCTGTATTCTGAAAATGAGGGTGTGCGGGCAGAACCGTTCCAGCTTCCGGAACTGCCTGAAATCCGAAAGGATCTTTTGACAAACGTGCATCGCCTTTCCAATCTGGGATACTTTGACGTCGGCGTTGAACCGGGAAGGAATTCCAGCGCCCTTGCCAGGGCGCGAGAAACACTGGCATCTTTGTCTCCCTCCCTCTTCCTTTCCGTAGAGATGGGCGCCCGGATTTTCGGATGGCTGATTGCCCTGTACGGATCTAACGAACAAAAAGAAGAAATCCTCCCAGCCATCAGGAAGGGGACGCTGATTGGAGCAACGGGCCTTACGGAAACGGGGATGAGCCTGGAAAACATGGCCATGGGAACCACGGGCCGGCCGGCCGGCGAAGGGATCATCCTGTCAGGCTGCAAGCCTTATGTGCTCAATGGACCGGTGGCGGACCTGTTTGCCGTTGCGGGGAAATATGAAGCGGAGGGGGGCGGCGTTGGCATTTATCTCGTGGACGGGGCCAATGCGGGACTCGAGATAGGGCCGGGAATCCCAACGGTTGGCTTTGAAGGCGCCGTTTTGTCTTCCATTATACTCAGCGACTGCCATCTTCCTGGCACATCTCTGATGGGGCCTTTTCAAGGAGATGAGCCCTTTAAAAAACTCCGCAACTGGGAAGACGAGGTGCTGACCATTGCCGCTCTGGGTCTGATGCACCGGTCCCACGAAAGCGCCTTGAAATATTCCAGGGAACACGAGAGCGGCGGAAAAGCGATTATCGCCTACCAGGAAATCGCGTTCAAACTTTCCGAGATGTTCACCCTGTTGCAGACCTCCCAACTGCTGGCCTACCGTGCCGCCTGGATGGCTGAAACCGGCGACAGAGAGGCGGATATCCTTGCCCGTTGCGCGAAAGTTTTCTGCAGTGAATCGGCCCAAGACGTCGCGAACCAGGCCATGCAGATTCTGGGAATTCAGGGATACTTCCGTCCCAACCGGGTGGAAGAGGCTTACAGGGATGCAAGATATCCGCAGGTGTCAGGTACTTCTTCAGAAATCTCCCGCATGAAGATCGCGGATGGAATGATGAAAGGATAGGCAACCATGCCGGTTATAGAACCGCGAATCGACACGAAAAGCGAAACCTACAGGGAAAACTTCCGGATCATGGCCGGACGGGTTTCCGACCTCCGGAAGGAATTGCGGATTGCCCGCGAGGAACGCTCCGAGAAGGCGCTGGCACGACTGGCCCAACAGAAGAAACTGCGCGTATCGGAAAGGCTGGAACTGCTTCTGGATCGAAACACCCCTTTCCTGGAGATCGCCCCCCTTGCGGCGAGAGGCCTATACGACAAGAAGGTGCACGCGGCCGGAATTGTCGCGGGGGTAGGAAGGGTGTGCGGCCGCGAGGTGCTGGTGCACGCGAACGACCCCACCATAAAGGGTGGAACCATCTATCCCATGGGAGTAAAGAAAAGCCTTCGCCTGCAGACCATCGCAATGGAAAACCGCCTTCCGCTCCTCTACCTGGTGGATTCGGGAGGGGCTTTCCTTCCGCTCCAGTCGGAAATTTTCCCCGACGCGGATGACGGAGGAAGGATATTTTACAACCAGGCCGTCATCTCCAAGATGGGCATCCCCCAGATATGCGGGGTAATGGGGCTGTGTACGGCAGGGGCGGCCTATATACCCGCCATGAGCGATGAAGTCGTCCATGTAAAGGGAACCGGCGCAATTTTTCTCGGTGGGCCGCCCCTTGTACTGGCGGCCACAGGGGAGGAAGTGACCGCCGACGAACTGGGAGGCGCTCAGGTTCACTGCAGGGAGTCAGGGGTGTCCGATTATCTGGCGGAGGACGATGTCCACTGCATCGAGATCATTCGGGAGATCGTCAGAAACCTGCCTCCGGCCCGGAAGGTAGAACCGGGTCCCAGGGACCCGAAGGCCCCCCTTTATAGTCCCGAAGAGATCTACGGGATCATTCCGCCCCGGCTGAATATTCCCTATGATGTCCGAGAAATCATCGCAAGGGTGGTGGATGGAAGCGAGTTCCTTGAGTTCAAAGCGCTCTATGGCCCCACCCTGGTCTGCGGATGGACGCATATCCATGGATATCCGGTGGGGATTCTCGGAAACAACGGGGTGCTTTTTTCAGACAGCTCCCTCAAGGCCACACAGTTCATACAGCTCTGCGACAAACGGGGCATTCCGCTTCTGTTCCTGCAGAACATCAACGGCTACATGGTGGGGAAGGAATATGAACGGGGGGGCATCACCAAAGACGGCCACAAGATGGTCAATTCGGTAGCCACGGCAACCGTTCCTAAATTCACGGTAATCATCGGGGCCTCTTTCGGCGCGGGGAATTACGGCATGTGCGGCCGGGCATACGGTCCCCGCTTTTTGTGGATGTGGCCCAACGCCCAGATCGGCGTTATGGGGGGCGAACAGGCGGCCGGCGTCATGATCACCGTGAAAAACGACCAGCTCCGCCGGGAAGGCAAACCGCCGCTTTCGGAAGACATTGTGCGGCAGATCAAAGGGCCGATTATCACCTCGGCGGAAAAGGAAGGAAACGCCTACTATTCCACCGCCAACCTGTGGGATGACGGCATTCTCGATCCTGCCCGCACAAGGGAAGTACTGGGTCTGGCCATCTCGGCCGCCATGAATGCGCCGATTCGCGATGATGCCTACGGTTATGGAACATTCAGGATGTAAGAGGAGCTATGTTTAAAAAGATTCTCATCGCAAACCGAGGGGAAATCGCAGTTCGGATCATTCGAACCTGCAGGGAAATGGGCCTGGCAACCGTGGCGGTCTATTCGGAGGCGGATGCAACCGCGGCCCATGTTCTGGAAGCCCATGAGGCTTGTCTCCTGGGCGAGGCGACCCCTTCCATGAGCTATCTCAACATGGGCAGAATTCTGGATGCGGCCCTCAAGAGCGGCGCCGAGGCCATTCATCCGGGCTATGGATTCCTTGCGGAAAACGCCGATTTTGCGGAGAAATGCCGGGAGGCTGGAATCGCTTTCGTCGGTCCTCCGCCACAAGTCATGCGAGACCTGGGCGACAAGGTCATGGCCAGACAGATCATGGAAAAGGCTGGTGTGCCGATTATCCCCGGCATGACGGAAGGAACGGTTGATCCTGACTTTTTACAACGCGAGGCAGATATCCTGGGGTATCCAGTCATCATCAAGGCGGTTGCCGGGGGTGGAGGAAAAGGGATGCGCGTTGTCTCGGATCGGGAGACCCTGATGCAGGAAGCTGTTTCCGCCCGAAGTGAGGCGGAAAAGGCCTTTGGAAACGGCGCCCTTTATCTCGAAAAATGTCTGGTTTGTCCACGACACATCGAGGTCCAGATTCTTGCCGACCAATACGGAAATGTCGTCCACCTGTTTGAAAGGGAGTGCTCCATACAGAGGAGACACCAGAAGATTGTCGAGGAAACGCCTTCCCCGATCATGACCCCGGAAATGCTCGAAGACATCTGCGGCGCCGCCGTTTCCGCGGGCCGCGCAGCTGGGTATGTGAATGCCGGAACCGTCGAATTTCTGCTGGATAGAGATGGCAGGTTCTATTTCCTCGAAGTCAATACCCGCCTGCAGGTGGAACATCCTGTCACGGAGATGGTTACAGGTGTTGACTTTGTAAGGCTCCAAGTGGAAATCGCGGCCGGCAATCCCCTGCCTTTTCACCAAGGAGAAATTACCCGGAAAGGTCATGCCATAGAATGTCGCATTTACGCGGAAGACCCGGAATTCGGATTTTTTCCCTCTCCGGGACCGATCCTGATTCACCGCGAGCCATCCGGACCCGGAATCCGAAACGATTGCGGCGTCTATCAGGGGTTTGAAGTGCCTGTGGAATACGATCCCATTTTGAGCAAGTTGATCGTGTGGGCCGAGGACAGGGAAAAAGCCAGGCGACGTATGATCAGGGCCCTTGAAAGCTATGCCATTCTCGGAATTCACACAACCATTCCCTTTTTGATTGATCTGCTCGGGTCGGAAAAATTCAAGAATGGAGAAACCCATACAGGATTCATTGACGAATCCTTTTCCAAATGGACCATGGGGACGGAAAACGCGGACCTGGCGCGCATTGCCTACGTGATGGACGAAATGAGCCAGACAGGGAAAGACCGGAATGCATCGAAATCCGCGGGCATGCCCACGCCGTGGGAAACGCTTGGGGAATGGAGGCTTTGACAAGAGCCGAGCCTCCGATCGAAAGGCAGCAAAATGATGACGCGGAAAACCCATTCTGCCAGGGTTTTTGAACAGGATACAAAAAATCAATGAAATACAATCTTAAGATTGGCGAAAACGTAAGTGCGATAAGCACCGGGAACCAGGAAACGGGTGGTCTTATCCAGGTCGAAACAGAAGCGGGGAGATACGACGTCGCCTGCCGTGCTGTTGGCGAATGCCGCTATATTTTGACGGTAAACGGGAAGGTTCAGGAAGTTTTCGTCGTTGCGGACCGGGAAGGGAAACAGGTCTTCCTGAACGGAAGATCTTTCCATGTGAAGGATGCGGACCTGTTGCCGTCGCGCATTGGAAGAGGAAAAGGGCATGATGATGGTCCTGGCGATGTCACTCCCCCCATGCCGTCGGTTGTTGTTCGCATCCTGGTTCAAGAGGGAGACCGGGTGGAAAAAGGCCAGGGGCTGGTTGTCGTCAGCGCTATGAAGATGGAAACTACCCTTTGCGCCCCGGTCGCAGGTCTGGTAACTGCCGTTCATACCTCCGTGGGCGCTAAAGCAGCGCCGGGAGAGATCCTGGTGGAAATTGGGCAGGAGACCCTGAAAAATGGATGAAGACCTGGTTTGCGAAGTCGTTGACCGGACCGCCCTGATTATTCTCAACCGTCCGGAAAAGAGAAACGCCCTCACACAGGAGATGATTGCTGATTTTCCGGGATATCTGGACAAAGCCGAGGAAAACAGCGAGGTGCGTGCCGTATGCCTGACGGGCGCAGGGGAAAAAGCCTTCTGCGCGGGCGCGGATCTGACGAGTAATTTTAGAGGGAAAGACCGGGAAGATCTCTCCGGGGCTGAGCGATACGCCACGCTCCTCAAACGTCTCTCAAAGTTTTCAAAACCGCTGGTGGCCAGGGTAAATGGTCCCTGTCTGGCCGGGGGGATGGGCCTCATGCTTTCGTGCGATATCGTGATTGCCAGAAATGACGCCTTTTTTTCCACCCCCGAGGTCAAGGTGGGGATTTTCCCCATGATGGTGGGGGCATTGCTCCTTCAAAATGTCACCCGCAAAAAGGCCATGGAAATGGTGTTGACGGGCAGACGGGTTTCGGCAACGGAAGCGGAAGACATGGGTTTGATTACCCGGGCCGTTGAACCAGGCCGCTTAGACGAAGAGGTCCAGAAAACCCTTGCCTCCCTGATTTCGAATAGCCCCTCCGGCATTAAGATAGGAAAAGAGGCCTTCCGAACCATGGAAGATTTAGCCTTCGACGAAGCGATTGATTCGCTGTCCCGGGCGCTGGTGAGGGTTGCCGCCACGGAAGACGCCAGGGAAGGAATGAAGGCCTTCCTCGAAAAGCGGTCTCCCGATTTCAAGGGGCGGTGAGATGATAAGACGGTACATCTCCATGAGGCTTAAAAAAGTTGGAAATTTTCATTGAAATAGTGAAGCATTATTGCGGAATTGTATTCCTTTAGGGGAGCTTTGGTTGATGATGACTGATGAAAAGCACAAAAAGAAAGAAATTTTTGCCTTTATGTCCAAGACGCCTGTATTCGCTTCCCTGCCGGAAGAGGAACTGCGGCGCCTGTGCGATAACCTGAGCGAAGAGCAGTACGGCAAAGGTTTTATCCTGTGCGAACAGGACAAAACCTCGCTTGAAAAAG
>JBBSAR010000185.1:0-7693 GCA_038252125.1 Desulfatiglandales bacterium | reverse complement strand
TTCTGGCCACCAGGATGCGCACGGAAGACATGCTCCCCATTGCGGAAAAGATGGACAGAGTGGGCTTCTGGGCCATGGAGGTGTGGGGTGGCGCCACGTTTGATACCATGCACCGTTTCTTGGCGGAAGATCCTTTCGAGCGTATCAGAACGCTGAAAAAGTATATCAAGAAAACGCCTTTTTCCATGCTGCTTCGGGGACAGAACCTGGTGGGATACCGGAATTACGCGGACGATGTGGCGAAATTATTTGTGGACAAAACCTGCGAAGCGGGGATGGATATTTTCAGGGTTTTCGATGCTTTGAATGATTTCCGGAATTTTGAGACCGTTGTGGAGAGGATCAAGGCCAACGGCAAGCATTTTCAGGGGACCATCTGCTATTCATTGACCGAACGCCGCATGGGAGGGGATATCTTCAACCTGGAATATTATCTTTCCAAGGCGCAGGAAATCCAGGATATGGGCGCTGATACGCTGTGTCTTAAAGATATGGCGGGCATTATGGCGCCGTTCGATATTGCCAAACTCATCGTAGAGCTTAAAAAGAAGATCACCATTCCCATTCATCTTCACACCCATTATACCAGCGGCATGGCCTCCATGATTTACATCGAGGCGATCAAGGCCGGTGTGGATATTGTGGATACCTGTCTCGCTCCCTTTGCGTTGAGAACATCTCAGCCGGCCATAGAGCCGATTGTCGCGACGCTGTACGGGACAAAGAGGGACACTGGATTCGATCTGAATCTCTTGCTGGAATTAGGAAACTATATTGAGAAAATTGCTCCCAAATACCGGGATTATCTCGCTAAACACAGAATGTCCGTCATCGATACGGGTGTGCTTGCCCACCAGGTTCCCGGAGGGATGATTTCCAACCTGGTCAGCCAGCTTAGCAAGGCAAAGGCGCTGGACCGGATCGATGAAGTGTATAAGGATGTGGCCATCACGCGCAAGGAATTGGGAACTCCACCGCTTGTTACTCCCACGTCGCAAATCGTGGGGGTTCAGGCGGTCCTGAATGTGCTTTTCGGCCGTTATAAAATGGTGACCAATGAGGTGAAGGACCTCGTGTTCGGACTCTATGGCAAAACTCCCGCGCCCATCGATCCCGAGGTGCAAAAAATGATCTTGAAAGGATACAAAAGGGGGGAAACGCCGGTGACCGGTCGCGCGGCCGATTACCTTGAACCGGAACTGGACGGGGTGAGAGAAAAATTCAAAGACCTGATCAAGGATGACTTTGACCTACTGGTCTGCGCCCTTTATCCTGTAACGGGAGAGACGTTCCTGAAATGGAAATACGGTCTGGAAGAAATATCCATTGAAGTAGCGCCCAAGAGCCTGGCGGATATCCGGAAAGAAGATGAGGCCATGGCGGCGGCTATCGAGCGGGTTTGCAAGACTATGTAATCGCATGGAGGAATTATGGCAATTGACACAACCATTTACGTGCAATCTCCGGGAAGGGTTTCGGGGTATCTTGACTGGCTTCAAATGCTGACAGGGGCCTCCCTGATCCTGTTCATGTGGAGTCACATGGTCCTGGTGGCCAGCGTCAATCTGGGCGCGGGGGCCATGAACACGTTGGCCTATTTTTTCGAGGCCACCTACATGGCCCAGGTGGGAGGGCCTTTGATCGGGTTGGCATTTTTGCTGCACTTTGTGCTTGCGGCGAGAAAGGTCCCCTTCCGCGCCGAACAGCAGTCCACCATGTGGAAACACAGCCGCATGCTGCATCACACGGATACATGGCTGTGGATGGTCCAGGCGGTGACTGCCATGGTGATCCTGATCATGGGTTCGATCCACATGTGGACCGTCCTGACGGATCTGCCGATTACGGCTGCCAAGAGCGCGGCGAGGGTACAAGGCGGCTTCTGGTTGGTGTTTTATCTTATTCTCCTTCCCATGGTGGAGCTCCATGTTGGGATCGGTTTCTACCGCATCGCCGTGAAATGGGGATTTATCAAGAGAAAGACCCGCAAAGGATTCAAGCGTTTTGAGAATATTCTCACGGGGATCTTCATTTTCATCGGTCTCATTACTCTGATACGGTTCATGACGCTGTCTATCTGAGTCAAGGCGCAAAGCGGAAAGCGCAAAGCGGAAAGCGGAAAGCGGAAAGCGGAAAGCGGAAGAACGTCCCGTGCTATCGCGCCAAACTATTCAATTCTCAAACCTGAGGGGAGTTATTATCTTTGGAAACCGAATTTACTGATCTCTTGTGTATCGGGGCCGGGCTTGCGGGAGAACGGGTTGCCGTTGAAGCCGCGGCAGCGGGTTTTGAAACCATCTGTCTGAGCATCGTCCCTCCCAGGCGTTCCCATTCGTCGGCTGCCCAGGGAGGCATGCAGGCTTCATTGGGGAACTGTGCCAAGGGCGACGGGGATTGCCCGGATGTTCATTTTGAAGATACGGTGAAAGGGTCGGACTGGGGATGCGACCAGGAGGTGGCGCGGCTTTTCGTGGACACCGCGCCCGGGGCGGTGCGGGAAATGGCGTTCTGGGGAATCCCCTGGAACCGAGTGGTTCCCGGAAAATCGACGTACTTTAAAGGTGGAAAACAGTTTGAAAAGGTGGAACTGAAAGAGAAGGAAGGGCTGATCACCGCCAGGGATTTCGGGGGAACCGCCAAGTGGCGTACCTGCTATACCTCGGACGGCACGGGGCACACGCTGTTGTACACCATGGACAACAAGGTGGTGGAGATGGGGGTGAAAGTCCATGACCGGATGGAGGCCATTTCCCTGATTCACGATGGCGAGATCTGCATGGGGGCAGTGGCCCGGTGCCTCAAAACCGGCAGGCTCAAGGCCTACTTGGCCAAGGCCACGCTGATTGCCACGGGGGGATACGGAAAGATTTATCGGGAGAGCACCAACGCGGTGATCAACGATGGGAGCGGCGCCATTATGGCACTGGAGACGGGTATCGTGCCCCTGGGCAATCCGGAGGCCATCCAGTTTCATCCCACCGGAATCGTGCCCACCAATATCCTGGTGACCGAAGGGTGTCGGGGCGACGGGGGAACGTTGCTGGATGTGGACCAGAAAAGGTTCATGCCCGACTACGAACCGGAGAAGGCGGAACTGGCCAGCCGGGATGTGGTCAGTCGCTGGATGACGCACCATATTCGACAGGGACACGGGGTAAAGAGCCCGTACGGCGATCATCTGTGGCTGGATATCCGGCACCTGGGGGAAAAACATATCAAGACCAAACTGCGTGAGGTGGAGGAGATCTGCAACAATTTCCTTGGAGTGGACCCCATCACCCAGCTGATTCCCGTGCGACCCGCGCAACACTACAGCATGGGCGGGGTCCGGACCAACAAGGACGGCGTCGTTTATGGGCTGAAGGGACTCTTTTCCGCGGGGGAAGCGGCCTGTTGGGACATGCACGGCTTTAACCGTTTGGGTGGAAATTCCCTGGCGGAAACCATTGTGGCCGGGAAAATCGTTGGGGATAAGGTAGCCCAGTTTCTGAAGGGGTATGAAGTTAGGTGGGATACCGCCCTCGTGCGCGATGTGGCTTCCAAGGTTCAGGAGCGGATCGATCGGCTTATTACCTGTCGGGATGGACACGAAAACGTCTATGAAGTGCGCAATGCCATGCAGGATGAATTGATGGACAGGGTCGCTATTTTCCGAAACGGGAAGGATCTCCAGACTGCGGTGGACAATCTTCAGGGGATCTATGAACGGTCTCGAAGAGTGGGACTTCGTTCCAGCGGAATAGGCGCCAGTCCGGAACTGGCCCTGGCCCTCAAGATTCAGGGTATGCTGCGCCTGGCCCTCTGTGTGGCCTATGGCGCCCTTCAAAGGACGGAAAGCCGGGGTTGCCACGCCAGGGAGGACTTCGAGGCCCGAAACGATCAAGCCTGGTTGAATCGGACGCTTGCTACCTGGAAAGAGGGCGATACCCTCCCCACATTGAACTACGAACCGGCAACCCGGGTGACGATTCTTCCTCCGGGGAGCAGGGGATACGGGGCCTGTAAGATCATTGGATGCGATGGAGAGGTGATAGGAGATTAAGATGGGAAGAAGACTGAAATTCAACATATTTCGATACAACCCGGAAGACCGAGAGTCTGTTCCTCATACGGATGTCTTTTATCTGGAAGAGACGGACAGCATGACCCTTTTCATCGTTCTTACCCGGATCAGGGAAGAACAGGACCCTTCCCTCCAGTTCGATTTTTGTTGCCGTGCCGGCATCTGCGGTTCCTGCGCCATGATTATCAACGGCCGTCCCGGGCTTGCCTGCAAGACTCTGACGAAAGAGCTTCCAACGGAAATCACACTCATGCCTCTTCCCGTATTTAAACTGATCGGGGATCTTTCCGTGGATACGGGAACCTGGTTCCGCGCGATGAATGAGAAGGTGGGTTCCTGGATCCATACCGACAAGAGGCTGGATCCGGATGCCGAGGAAGAGAGAATGGATAATGCTCTCGCCGAGGAGATCTACGAACTGGAGCGGTGCCTGGAATGCGGGTGTTGCGTGGCCGCCTGCGGCACCGCCAACATGCGAGAGGATTTTGTGGGGGCCGTGGCATTGAATCGTATCGCCCGTTTTATGTTGGATCCGAGGGATCAGCGAAAAGAGAAAGAATACTTCCAGGTGATCGGAACCGATCAGGGGATCTTCGGGTGCATGGGACTCCTTGCCTGCGAGGATGTCTGCCCCAAGGAACTTCCCCTGCAGGACCAGTTGGGGATCCTTCGAAGAAAAATGGGGTGGAGCGCCGTCAAACAGCTGTTTCATCTCGGTTAGGAAGGAAGACGAGGCGCGGATGAAAGCGAAAGTCGTTTTTCATGTGGATTGGGACGAGGAAAGGCGGCTGGTCATGGCGCTTAACAATATGGCCAACCTGCTGAAGGAAGTGCCCGCGGAAGAATCCGATATCCGACTGGTTGCCAACGGGGCCTCGGTGACTCTTTTTCGCCGGCATCCCGCCCCGGTCTATGCGGCGCAATTGGAGGATTTAGGAAGGAAAGGCGCCCGTTTTCTGGTATGCGGCAACTCTCTCAGGAATTTTGATATTTCTCAGGAGGATCTTCTGGACTCCTGTGAGATGGTTAAGGCCGGAATCGTCGAATTGGTGCGGCTGCAGGCAGAAGGGTTCGCGTATATTAAGCCGTGAAGGCAGCCAGTGGAAAATCCACGGAAAAGACACTGCCTCCCGTGGTCAGGCAGCCCTGTCGATCGGAAATAAAGGAACAATGAGAGATCCTGCCGGGGCAAAGATCGGTATCCGCGGGGATAAAAGGGCAGCGTCTGGTGTGAAAACCGACGGAGAAGCCGAAGCGTTCCGAAAAAACCTTTATTCTCAATAAGTCCGCGCCCGCCCCCCCAGCATTGAATTGGTATGGTCTTTTGGATGAATAGAGATCCGTATCCTGGGTATGGAAGAACCCTCCGAAGATCAGCGCGCTGTTGACGTCCGTAACGCCCACCCCGGAATCCCCCACTTCCAGGTGAACCGCCCCTTCCTTTTCTTCCGCATAGAGTTCTATGATCCCTTCATCCGGCGTGTTCTCTATGGCGTTTTTTAGAAGCCCCGAAATGACTTTCCCGAGTATGGAAGGGTCTATCCACAGCTCCAGGCCTTCATCAAGGAACTCTCTGAATTCCATCTCCCTTGCATCCATGGCCAGACGGGCGTCCTGAAGAGTGTCACGGAAAAAGGAGGCGATATGAATCTTTTCGGGACGGTTTTCTTCAACCGTGAAGAGTAAATCCAGGCGTTCGGCTATGAATTCGAGGATTTCCGCGCGGACAGGGGGACTTTCCTCCCTGAATTCTTCCACGAGGTTCGCGGCATTTTCTATGATATTCATAAGTTGCCGCTGTTCTCGCAGGGGCTGCTGATTGAGAATATCGTTTATTTTCTCCTGCAGGTCCAGGAGACGTCTAAGTTGACGTCTCCCCCGATCCACCGTTTTTTGAACCCTGGGATTCTCCGTCTCATTCAATTGCCGGGCCAGCAATTCGAGCGCGGCGGAAAGAATGGACAGGGGGGTTTTCAATTCGTGGGAGAGGTGATTGATGACTCTTTCCTTGGCCTTGTCCAGTACTTTAAGCTCCTCATACAGCCTGGCGTTTTCAAGGGCGATGGTGATGTAGTGGCATACCGAGGTCAGCAGTTCCCGGTCATCCTCATTGAAACTTCCTGATATCTTATTGATGATCTGCAGGGTTCCGATGCATTCCCCATGTCTATTGATCAGAGGAAGGCACAGGATATTCCGGGTCTTGAAATGGGTGACGCGATCCACTTCCCGGTAGAAACGAGGATCCGCGTAAACGTCGTCTATCTGTAGCGGCTCCCGGTTCTGAAAGACCCAGCCTGCAATCCCCTGATCCGCGGAAAAGCGGACTTCGTTGTGTCGCAGATCGGTGGAAACCCGCGACCAGAGCTGATTCTTTTTCGGATCAAACAGAAAAACCGAACACCTCTCGGTCCCCATGAACGTGCGTGTCCGGCTCATGATCAGGTCGAAAAGCACGTCCATATCCATTTCCGAGACCAGCGCTTTGCCCAATTCCAGCAGCATCCTGTGCCGGCGAAGCTGGTCTTGCAGCGTTTTGGTCTCTATCGCACACACCTCACTCTCAATTGGTGGTTTTGGTTTCAATTTATGTCATTTATCCTTATTGCGGTGCAGATATGGGCAATGTTTACTTCACCGGGAAGCCCGATTTGTCGGATCTCCCTCAGCCAGCATTTTTTTCATGACCTGCTTTTCCCGGGGGCCGGGCAGGATACCGGTTATGACGGCTTCCAAGACCGTCTCGTTACACGCATTCGTGAACATCGCCTCGGCTTTTGCTCGGCCTCTCTCATCCATTTCCGTAATGGTGAAATCGCACTGTATGGTGTCCCCGAAATAAACAGGTTTCTTGAATTTGAAGGCCATTCCGGAAGCCAGCCATCCAATCTGCCCACCGATTTCAGTGATGAGACTTGCGACGAGCAGGCCGTGACAAATGTGGCCATCAAAGTTCTTCACCCTGGCAAATCGCTCATCATAATGAACGGGATTGTAATCTCTGGAAATCTCCGCAAATTGCATCACGTCCTGTTCGCTGAACGTGCGTGATACGGAAAAAGTGTCGCCGATTTTTAATCCTTCAATTGCTTTTTGTCGAATGTGTGACATCAATCAGCGTCTTTTTCCGTGGTAGATTTGCGTGCGGCACTCTTTTTCTTGAGGATGATAAGGGCGATGATGGCGGAAAAGAGAATAAGGAGCGTCGTAAGCTGGGTTACGGTCATGTCTCCTCCCAGCAATACGCCCCGGTCATCCCCCCGCAGACGTTCGATGAAGAGACGCGCTGTACTGTGCATGATCAGAAACCAGAGAAATACCTGGCCGTCAAATCTGCGTTTTGACTGCAGTACCAGAAGGATGCCGAAAATTGCAAAACCGCTTATGGAGGAGTATATCTGCGTAGGCTGCAGAGGAATGTTGAGGGGCGCCAGGGAGTTGGGGTTGGTGAATACAATGCCCAATTCCGAACCGGTGGGTTTTCCATAGCAGCAGCCCGCCATGAGGCATCCGATCCGGCCGATGGCCTGGCCCAGGGCAATGGCTGGAGACCAGAGGTCGGCCATTTGCAAGAGGGTGATATCGCGTTTGCGCACATAGAGCGCGGAGACAAGAACAACCCCGATGAGC
>JBBSAR010000184.1:0-7709 GCA_038252125.1 Desulfatiglandales bacterium | reverse complement strand
CGCCTGTAGCCATCCTCACCATGAACAGGCCCGAGACGCGAAATTCCTTCACCCTGAAGATGGCGCAAGAGATCTATTGGGCTTTAACGGATGCAGCCCGTGATCCGGAGATAAAAGTCATTATCATCCGGGGGAAAGGCGATGCGTTTTCCGCCGGTGGAGACATTAAGGAGATGTCGCGGGGAAACCTGACATCCTGGGATATGAAAGACTATCTGTGGAACCATGTGCAGAAAATCCCCCTCCTTCTGGAAGACCTGGATAAACCGGTCATTGCCTCCGTTGACGGGCCGGCATTCGGAGGAGGCTTCGGGCTTGCGTTGGCCTGTGATCTGCGTATCGCTTCGGAAAGAGCCACTTTCTGCGCCACCTACGTGCGCATAGGATTGGCGCCGGGAGACGGCAGCGCCTTTTTTCTGCCAAGACTGATCGGGCTCAGCAGGGCCATGGAGATCCTCCTTACAGGAAGGGTAGTCAAAATGGAAGAGGCCTACCGGCTGGGGCTTGTGGACAGGGTCGTTTCCGCTGATTCCCTGGAAGAAGAAAGCCTGGCCTATGCATCCCGGATTGCAGCGTGGCCGGAGGCCTCATTGAAGGCAAGCAAGAGGGCTCTTTACGATGGACTTAAATCCGATCTGAAAGGGCACCTGGATTATATGTCGTCTCAACTGGGGCTCCTGTCCGAAACCAGAGAGCACAAGGAAGCGATCGAAGCCCTTATCCGCAAGAAAACCTACAAGCGATAGACCGTTGGTTTTTCCTTCATGTCGATGTCGATGCCGATGAAATCTCCCGTTTTGAATCCCAGTTTTCGAAATTCCCGCACCACCTGCTCATCCCTGTCCATGTACCAGTAGACCGACCATACCGGATTGCGCACCGTGGCAATCCCGTATGCCTCATGACTGCGCAGGTTGATCCGGAACTCATCCCTGGCGACCAGGGTATCCGCCTCTGAAAGAAAATAGTCCCGCTTGTAGAGATTATTGTAAAGGGCCTTGGAGAGCCGCTCCTGCAATAGGGGCATTTCATCAAGGTAATGATTGGCAATCTGGTACAGATCCCCGGGGGCATCAATAGCCAGCCCAAGGATCGCAAATGTTTCGTTCCTCAGGGCAAACTCCTCGAATCGGGACTCGTAAGACGCAATCATATCAAGCGCCGTATCGATCCCCGAACCGGATGGCTCTTTTCCCATCGCGATATTTTCACATTGATCGATGATGTTCATATAAAAGGCGGAGTTGTCCATCACAAAGATCGGACGCTCGCGGTAGTTTCTCCTCTTTCTGATTCTTCTTATTCCGTCCAGTCTGACCGACCTTTCACTCTCCTTCTGATCCAGGGTTTCAATAAGGGAGATGTCCTTTGCCTGAACCACATGGATTTTCCCATCTCCCGAAATGATGTACTCGATCTCGCACCGGAACCCGAGATATTTCTGGATATCTTTGGAAATGTCCAAAAGGCCCGTGTCGTGAGGCGTCTTGGTAATGTAGGGAAGGCTGTCCACCTTGTGAGATCTGGTCCGGCAGTAACCGAATTCCCAGGTGTTCCCCAGCATTTTCGCCATGACCGCGGTCCCGTTGATAAAGGGCATGAGAATAATGCCCATATCGTCCAGATCCAATGGAGGAGCATGATTGAATTTCTGCTGACGCAATATGGAAAGCCTGCTGACGCTTTTTCCCAGTTTGATGATCCGCTTCCGGGCGTATCGGATACCCGACACGTCGGCATAGGTCTCAAGAGAATCAAATGTTCCGGGTTTGAAAGCTTCCTCGAGCGGGTGGGCGCTCCTCGCAATGACTTTGAAACTTTCCTGATGACGACTCAGGAACTCTTCTAATTTTCCAAAGTCTTTGTTATTGAAATCCGCCGCGGGCACATAGATGAAATCGGGGACATTGAATTTCCCCTTTTTCAATTTTTCAAGGTACAATGCCTTTTCGGGCAAAATAGACTTCATAAATTTTTTCTCCGACGACTGCTATGGCCTGGCGCCCTCTTCCCCGTGGGAGCGCTTACCATCCCTTTTCAGCAAGGATATGCCTGATTTTTTCTTCTGCCTTTTTTTCCACCAGGATCATTTTCTTGGCGTGTGCCTTCTTGATCTTTTCCGTCAGTACGGCAATATCCGCCGGCTTCTCCAGGAGGTCGACAGCGCCGAGTTTCATGGCTTCCACACCCTTCTGCACGGTGGCATGCCCCGTGAGCAGGATCACCTGAATGTCGGGATTTTTTTTCTTGAGTTCCTTTAATGTCTCAAGGCCATCCATTTCGGGCATCATCAGATCCAGGATGATGGCATCGTAGGATTCTTCCTGAACTTTCTTAAGGGCTTCCGTTGGAGATGTCGTCGTAGTCACATTCATATCCCTTGCCCGCATCCGCTCGGACATGGTTTCCAGAAAATCCTTTTCATCGTCCACCAGCAATACTTTTTCCATTTCAATCTCCTTTCTTAAAGCTGTTCGCTTTTAACCTTTAGCCATCCGTTCCCTTTTGACGCACATCTTTTGGCAGAACCAGTTCAATTTTCCTATCTTTTTCATCCATTAAAATCTTTCCGCCCAGTATTTGCAGCAAGTCTTCTTCCTTTTCCGTCGGAAATACAGTCTCCGGCAGGGTTGAAAGCGCTTCGAGTCCGGAAACCCTTATTTTTACCGATGCGGAGCCCGTCTCAACCATGAATTTTACTGTTTTTCCCCCTCCCGATACTCCCATGGCAAAATCCAGGACCTGCCAGAGAAGAGTCAGAAGATGGAACGGGGAGGTAATAATGGTCACGGTATCCCGCGGCGGTTGCAGATCCAGTTTCACACTCTTCATATCCGCCAGCCGCTGGGCGAGTCCGATAGACAACTTCAGGGCTTCTCCGATTTCGACACTCTTGTGCAACCCGTCCACACTGTGGGCCAGGCTATTCATATTTTTTATAATTCCTTCCGCCCGATGAATCTGTTTCGAAACCCTCTTGGATACCACCTTCAGCTTTTCAAGGTCGATAGGAATGCCTTTATCGGCCATCATGCCATAGTCTTCCAGCAGCCCCGCGCTTTCATTGATGATCGCCATCACATTCTTGATTTCGTGAGAAATGGATGCGGTCATTTTCCCGAAAAATTGAAGTCCTGTCCCTATCTCATCATTTGACCGGTGGTCCATATTTCACCCCTTTATTCCGCCATCAGTTTTTTCATTTTTCCCATCAGTTCATCGATATGGACAGGCTTCAACAGATAGTAATCTTCCCCTGTCTCGGAGGATCCGGCAGCAAAATCGTCCTGAGATCCGTGCCCGGTCATAAACATGAATTTCAGATCCGGACGCTTTGCCTTCATCTTCTTTTGCAGCTCTATACCGCTGATTCCCGGAATCTTTACGTCCAGAACGACCAGGTCGAACTTCTCTTCCTCGATACGTTTCAAGGCTGCATCACCGGCCGTTTCCCAATGGGCTTCTATTCCTCTGATGCCCAACCTCTCCGCCAGTGCCTCCACCAGTTCTTTTTCATCATCCACCAAGAGTACACGCACGAGTTTTTTTACCTCCTTTTCCTCTATTTGAGGGGAAGTGTAATCGTAAAAGTCGTCCCTTTGTCTAATTCACTTTTCACTTCAATCTTTCCACCGATCTGTTCTACAAGACCGTAGGTAATGGAAAGACCAAGACCGGTTCCCCCCTTTCCTGTCTTTGTCGAGAAAAACGGCTCGAAAACCCTCTTCAAGTCTCTTTCCGAAATCCCGCAGCCATCATCGGAAATGGACAGAGATACACTTTCTTTGTCTTCCATTCTGCCCACGATATGCAGATGACCGTTGTTTTCCATGGCCGCAAAGGCATTGTTGATGATGTTTAATATGATCTGCTGCAACTTTCCCGCATCCGTCTGGACAGGAGGGATATCTTCGGCAACTTCTATCAAAATATTAATGCTTCGATATTCCGCCTCTTTGTTTAAGAAGCCCAGGACTTCCCGGACGACCTCACCCAAATTTATGGTCTGAATACTCACATCCATATGGCGTGCAAACCCTAACAAGCGCTTTGTGATTCTGCCGCACCTCGCTACCGAGGCGATGATGGAATCAAGCAACCCCATGAGCGTGTCGTTTCCCGCATATTCCTTTTTAAAGAGGAACAGATCCTTCATCAAACCGGCCTTTTCGTTAATGATGGCCAGGGGATTGTTGATCTCATGGGCAACGCCCGCCGCCAGCCTTCCGATAGATGCCATTTTGTTGGAATATTCCACCTGATGCAGGGTGATGATCAGTTTCTGATCCGACCGGAAGATTCTGTTTACAAGATATGTCACCCCCCCTAAAATGACAAAAAGAATAAACGCCACACTGATAATCAGAAACCAGATCAGCTCCTTTCTGGTATTTTCCCATGCCCTCATCAGTTCTTTTTTATGTTTGACCACCATCAGGATGAACGGCGTATCGGCAATATATCTGTATCCGATAACAAAGGAGACGCCGTCTTTATCCAGCCATTCCAGAACTCTTGTTTTGGGAGCGTATTCCGGTACGGGCAGGGAGACTGTCTGCAGAACCTGCCCGTAATCATGTGCGGGGGTCTGGAGCACCCCATCATGGTTGATGATAAACACATCACCGTGACCGGCTATCTCAAGCTCGGATAGCAGCGCAATGAATTTCTCCGTATCCAGCGTTGCTCTGAGTACAAAAAAATCACCGTCTTCGGGCGTGCATTTGACCGCGATAACGAGGTGGGGCACATTTCGATAGCCCATGAATACATCACTGATAAAAACTCCGCGAAGCGCGACCTCCTTGAACCATTCCTGCTCGCTGTAATCCCTGCCTTTCAGCTCGTACGGCCCCACGTAAGCCAACTGAATGCCATGAGAATCAATGATACCCAGATCGGTAAACCCACCGAAGCTCTTTTTCAGATTTTCAAGGATAGACTTCAAGCGTTCACGATTCACGCATTCGCCAAAGCCATGATCGTGCACAACAAAATCCAGGGCTGATTTCCGTTCATCCAGAAAGTACGAGACGGTCCGGCTCACGTTGGACACAAGCCGGGAGGTTGTCAGAAGGATCTCGGATTCAACATCATGTCGCGTTGCCCTGTAATCCAAAACGGCCATGAATAGCAAAGGCGCCAGAACCACTACGGATGTAAGAAAAACCGCCGCGTACCAGATACGCCGGAAATCGAACTGAGACCTGTACAGCCCTGCTTCCGAATCGTGATGGTCCCAGAATTCCGGTTTTATCTTCGTTAATATTTTCATCCTTCATCCCTCCTTCCTGAAGACAGGATTTTCAGGCGGAAAGAGACTGTGCATCCAGGCGTTTCTTGTCCTTGATTTTTTCATTGGCATTCTGGAGCGTCTCCGTCAGAACGGCAATATCCACGGGCTTATGAAGGTAGGCAAAGGCTCCCAATTCCATGCAGACCTTTCGATCGTCTTCCGAACCGTGTCCCGTAAGGATGATCACTTCAATTTCCGGACGGGTTGTTTTCACGCGTCTCAGAACCTCGATTCCATCGATTCCGGGCATTTTGAGATCCAGGATCATCACTTCGGGCTCATCCTCATTGACCAGTTGGAGAGCCGATTCCCCATCATAGGCGACGGCGGAGCCCATATCGCGCATGAGCAGTCGTTCAGATAGAGTCTGTACAAATTCCCGTTCGTCATCCACAAGAAGCACCTTCGAAGGCGCCTCAAAGTCGAATTTGCGGTAAATATCCGACTTGTGAAAATTCTTTCCAACGGTGGCAATCACGGACTGAACACCAGGCACGCGGGCGGCAATGGCTTTCAGTTCTTCTTCCAGTCTGCTCAGCATGAGAACATGCTTATTGATGGTAATCGTGACGGAACCACCCGAGGCGCTCACGCCCGCATCATGACCTTCTTTCGCCAGAGCCACACCCACGGCGGCTGACAAAAGAAAATCCGCAAGGGCATTCCGGGACTTTTGCGTAGGTTGAAGCAGATCCTTTTTCAGGTAGTCGCGGATGGTAGAAACCGCTTCTTTGATCTCTGTTTTGTCCATGGGGATGACGATGTCGTACAGGGAATAATCCCACGGATCTTTGCTTTCCAGAAGCGACTGTACCCAAGCGCCACAGTCTCCATCCTGTTTGTGGATCAGGGCTGTTGCTTCCTTCTCGGACAGGTTCTTTTCCGTCGCGGCGACCGATTTCCTGTATTTCATATCCGCAATCAGACAGACTCGAAGCACATGGGTGATTTCTCTTGGAATGAGCTGACTCGAAAACCCTGACAGGATGAGATTGTCTTGCGCAAGCGTTTCAGACACGGCCAGTTTCATCTCCGCTATGGATCGCTCCTTCTCATGCGTGAAGTTATTAAAAACAGAGGTCTTGGCTAAAAAAGCACGCTCTATTTTTCCTTCCGGGACACCGGACTGAGCACTCGTTAGCTTCACGATATCCTTGTCGAAAACGAGTTTATAGCCTGTACTCTCTTGAAGCTCCCGAAGTACGGGCTCTTCGCTGCAGAATTTGCCACTGAAAATACCAATTACGGACATATGCGAGCTCCTTTTTTAGCGTCGTTTATATGGCTTGAGGGGTTAAACGGCACACGGTCAACAGGGGACAAATCTTCTCCTCGCCATCCTTATGCGTCTCCCCGTGAATCGATTGAATAGCCTTTTCCATGGTCGAATAGAGATGATGCTCTCCGATTTTTTCCACAAAATGCGTTCTTTTCAACACTTTCAACACCGTCTCATTAACACCGCTGAGGGAGACATCGATGTTGGCGCTTCTGATTCGATCTACCAACAAGGATAGTGTTTCTTCTCCGGAGGCGTCAATATCATTTATCCCGTTGGATACCAGAATAATGTGCTTCAACTTTCTTTTTTTGGCCATGACATCAGCGATCTGGTCCTCGAGATAACTGGAGTTTGCAAAAAAGAGAGGTCCGTCAAATCGAAGCATGGCAATATATTCACACTCTTTCAGCCCATGATCGGTTGCGCATCTCAAGGCCTGGTCTTCCCCCCTGGAGAGAAAAGCCATTTTCGGTCTCATGCTTTTGTAAAGATATACGAGAAGCGAGAGCACGACGCCGATCATAATGCCCCTGTCCAGGTGGGGTGCAAAAACGAGGGTACAGAGAAAAGAGACGATGGCAATCGCTCCATCATACCACTGGGCCTCCCACGCATGAACAAAACCGGAAACATTAATTAAACCGATGACGGCCATCATGATGACCGCGGCAAGAACGGATTGGGGCAGATGGTAGAGTAGAGGCGTGAAAAAGAGAAGGGCAATCACCACCATCAGGCTGGTAAACACACTCGATAAACCGGTGACCGCCCCGCTCTGAAGATTGACAGCGGATCTCGAAAAAGAGCCCGAAACGGGATAACTCCTCCCCATCGCCCCAATCATGTTCCCCAGTCCCTGTCCGATGAGTTCCTGATTCGGATCCAGTCGCTGTCCCGTCTTGGCCGCCATGGCCTTGGCGATACTGATGGCCTCCATGAAACCCAAGAGCGAAATAATGGCCGCATAGGGCAGGAGATGCAGCACAACGCCCAAGTCTAATTTCGGCATGCTCAGGGAAGGAACCCCTTTGGGGACCGTTCCCACCACCATTCCCCCTCCAATCATGAGGAGCTGATCCATTTTCAATAGCGAGTTTCCCACCTTTATTTGACAGGTTCGGCCATCTCCTT
>JBBSAR010000183.1:0-7721 GCA_038252125.1 Desulfatiglandales bacterium | reverse complement strand
GCCCCCCCGAACCCCCCATCACACTTTTTTTCATATCTATGGGTCTGGGTTTTTTATAAAATAAAATTTTTGCAAAACCGCGTCCCTCAAACCCGCGGTGGCTTTTTTCCGCCGCGACCCCTTGTTGCGATCCCAATTCCGGAGGAGTTAAGAAAAGGAAGATGAAGCAAGTCAACCTACTGCAAATACATGACTTTCCACGGATACAAAGATAAATCATAAAAAAATAGGCCCGATATGCCGCTAATTGGCATATCGGGCCTATATTATTTGTGGCGGGGACGGCGAGACTCGAACTCGTGACCTCCGGCGTGACAGGCCGGCGTTCTAACCAACTGAACTACGCCCCCGGGTACTAACTCTTTATTAATCGTGCGGTTTCTACAGCGCAATGGTAGGCGGAGCGGGGCTTGAACCCGCGACCCTCGGCTTGTAAGGCCGATGCTCTCCCACTGAGCTACCCGCCTGCTCATGAAGAATAGAGATATTTATCAACTTTATTTCTTCTTGTCAAGCGTTTTCAGGATGATATTTTCAGTGCGCTGTAATATTTTGCTCGGCGTTTTTTCCTGAAGCCTTCATCAACTCACCCAAGCAGAACGGCTTACATTCGTCTTGAGGCGCAAACAACTGTACCCCCTCGTCCACAATCAGGGCTTCTGGAAGGACTTGATCCATATGTTCCACAAGAACCAGCTCCACTTTCTTGAGAACCTTTTTCGGTATTTCCGAAATATCCTTCTTGTTCTCAAAGGGGATGAGCACCTTATTTACGCCGCCCCTGTGCGCAGCCAGAATTTTTTCCTTCAGCCCGCCGATGGGAAGGACTCTTCCCCGCAGGGTTATTTCACCGGTCATGGCAATATTGCGATTTACAGGGAACCCGGTCAGGGCCGATACGAGCGAGGTCGCCATGGTGATGCCGGCCGAAGGCCCGTCTTTCGGGGTAGCCCCTTCAGGGACATGGACATGGATATCGATCTTTTCATAAAACCCATCAGGGAGCTTCAACTGCTTTGCCCGCGACCTTACATAGCTCAAGGCTGCCTGAGCAGATTCCTGCATGACCTCGCCCAGCTTACCCGTTAAAACCAGACTGCCTTTTCCGGGCATAATCGTTGCTTCCGTCTGCAGAAGCTCGCCGCCTACATCGGTCCACGCCAGACCGGTGGTGACACCCACGGCATCCTTCTCTTCGGTCCTGCCATAACGATATCTTCCCACACCAAGATACTTCTGAACAGACTGCGTCTTTATTTCAATCTTCTTGTCTTTTCCTCTCTTGACGATCTCCTTTGCCACTTTCCGGCAGATGGAGGATATTTCTCTTTCCAGGTTTCTCACGCCCGCTTCACTTGTGTGGGTGCGGATAATACTGAGGATAGCCTGATCGGTAAAAGAGATATTCGAAGGTTCAAGTCCGTTTTGTTCAACCTGTTTCTTTATGAGAAATTGCTTTGCAATCTTAAGCTTTTCCACCTCCGTATATCCCGGAAGTCTGATCACTTCCATCCTGTCCTGTAGAGGGACGGGAATATTGTAGAGATTATTGGCGGTGGTAATAAAGAATACATCGGAAAGATCATAATCCAGATCCAGGTAATGATCGTTGAACGCCACATTCTGTTCGGGATCAAGCACTTCCAGGAGTGCCGCGGAGGGGTCCCCGCGAAAATCGGTGCTCATTTTATCCACTTCATCGAGACAAAATACGGGATTGTTGGTCTTGGCCTTCTTCAGGTACTGTATGATTTTACCGGGCAATGCCCCGATGTAGGTCCTTCGGTGTCCTCTTATTTCCGCCTCATCCCTCACGCCGCCCAGGGAGAGCCGTACAAAATTCCTCCCCGTCGCTCTTGCCACCGATTTGGCCAGTGAAGTCTTTCCCACTCCCGGGGGTCCCACAAGACACAGGATAGGTCCTTTCAGCTTCTTCGTCAGTTCCTGAACCGCAAGATACTCGATAATTCTCTCTTTCGGCTTTTTGAGACCGTAATGATCTTCATCGAGAATCGCTTCCGCTTCACCTATTCCGATTCGTGTTTTTGACTTAGTATTCCACGGCAGATCGAGTATCCAGTCAATATAGTTCCGTACCACCGCTGCTTCCGCGGACATAGGCGCCATCATCTTCAATTTCTTGAATTCCTGCCTGATCCGCTGGTGCGCCTCTTTACTGAGTCTCTTTTTCTTGATCTTCTTGTCTAATTCATCAAGCTCCGCTTTAAAGTCGTCTTTCGTGCCCATCTCTTTCTGAATGGCCCGAATCTGCTCATTGAGATAATAATCCTTCTGAGTTTTTTCCATCTGGTTCTTGACGCGGGTCCTGAGTCGGTGCTCAAGACGAAGGATGTCCACCTCTTTTGCGAGCTTTTCAAAAAGCTTCTCCAATCGGGTGTTGAGCTCGACGGCTTCAAGCAGTTCCTGCTTGTCGCTGACCTTTAGCGCCAAGTGCCCGGCAATGGTGTCGGCCAATCGCCCCGGGTCCGTGATGGAGGTAACGGCGGAAACGATTTCCTTCCCGATTTTGTTGTTGAGTTTAGCATACTCTTCAAAGCTGCTGTGGATGGCCCTCAACATTGCTTTTGTCTCGAGGTTCTGGGCAGAAGTAGTACCGAGTTTCACCACCTCAACAATAAAAAACCCCTGTCGGTCCACAAAGTTTTGGATCCGGCCTCTCTCTTTTCCTTCAATGAGGGCCTTTACGGTACCATCAGGCAATTTCAAAAGTTGGAGAACCGTCCCGAGAGTGCCGAATGTATAGATATCCTTGGGCGAAGGGTCGTCCGACTCCGCCTCCCTCTGCGCGGCAAGAAAGATCTCCTTGTTGTGAGAGAGCGCATACTCAAGGGCTTTGATTGATTTTTCACGACCGACAAACAGGGGAACTACCACATTCGGAAAAACTACCACATCCCGCAAAGGCAGGAGCGGATAGTAGAGCAATTCATCCCCGGTCGGTTCCTGGTGATCTTTTTTCATGCTTTTAAACATTTTCTCATCCATAGGTGGCCTGATTTGTGTAAAGGAGCAAAGGTGATTCGCCTTTCACCACGACTTCCTGGTTGATGATGCATTCCCTCACATCGGTAGAAGAGGGTATGTCGTACATGATATCCAACATGACAGATTCTAAAATAGCTCTTAAACCTCGTGCGCCCGATTTTCTCTTAAGGGCATCCTCCGCAATGGTCTTCAAAACTTCATCGGTAAATTTCAACTCGACATTTTCCAGTTCAAACATCTTTTTGTACTGTTTCACAAGGGCATTTTTCGGTTCCGTTAAAATACGTACCAGGGCTTCCAGGCTAAGCTCATTGAGCGTTGCGATAACAGGTATTCTGCCGATGAATTCAGGAATCATTCCAAACTTAATAAGATCTTCAGGCTGAACCATGGACAGAATTTTACTCAGGTCCATATCCCTTGCCGCACCCTTGATGTCTGCTTCGAATCCCATCAACTTGCTTCCGATCCTTCTGCTGATGATATCAGTCAGACCGTTGAAGGTTCCGCCGCAGATGAACAGAATATTTTTTGTGTCCACTTTCACGAAATCCTGCTGAGGATGTTTTCTACCGCCCTTTGGGGGAACATTGGCCATGGTGCCTTCTATGATTTTCAACAGGGCCTGCTGGACCCCTTCTCCAGAAACGTCTCGCGTGATGGAAGGGCTGTCGGATTTTCGAGCGATCTTGTCGATTTCATCGATATAGACAATGCCCTTGCAAGCGGATTCCACATCGTAATCGGCAGTCTGAACCAGACTCAAAATAATATTTTCCACATCCTCGCCCACATAGCCGGCCTCTGTAAGGGTCGTTGCGTCGGCTATGGTGAAGGGAACCTTCAGGATCTTGGCGAGGGTCTGGGCCAAGAGCGTCTTGCCGGATCCGGTAGGTCCGATGAGGAGGATGTTGCTTTTTTCTATCTCTATGCCTTCCATGTCCACCTTGGTGGCAATTCGCTTATAATGATTATGGACGGCGACAGAGAGTACCTTCTTTGGACGATCCTGTTCAATCACATACTGATCAAGAATTTCCTTGATCTCCACAGGTTTCAATAATCCGCTGGAATCATTTTTTTCGTCTTCGGAATATTCCTCGGCAATGATTTCATTGCACAGCTGGATGCACTCATCGCAGATGTACACGGACGGTCCGGCAATAAGTTTTTTTACTTCGTCCTGACTTTTACCGCAAAAGGAGCAGAGCAGATCGTCATTGGAAGAACTGTTTTTAGCCATAATACCTCACTGTGTTGTTCAAAACCCGTACCAGGCGTGCAAAAACCGTCCATGCAGCCAGTCCGAAAAGGGGTACAAGTTAAAACGGGGGGATTCTCATTCTGATTTCTTTTGAATTTCTCTCTTAGCAATGATTTTATCTATGATTCCATAGGCCTTTGCTTCCTCGCAGGTCATAAAAAAATCCCGATCCGTATCCTTCCGAATCTTTTCTATGTCCTGTCCGGTATGTTTGGCGAGAATCTGGTTAATGTTCTCCCTGGTTTTCAGGATTTCCCTGGCCTGGATATCTATGTCCGTTGCTTGCCCTTGGGCGCCGCCCAACGGCTGATGAATCATGATCCGGGAGTTGGGAAGCGCATATCTTTTCCCTTTTGTTCCCGCCGCCAGAAGAATCGCCGCCATACTTGAGGTCTGTCCCATGCAAATTGTAGCAACGTCCGGTCCGATATATTGCATGGTGTCATAGAGCGCAAGACCGGCGGTTACGGAGCCGCCCGGAGAATTGAGGTACAGGCTGATCTCTTTTTCAGGGTCTTCAGATTCAAGAAACAACATCTGGGCGATTATGGTATTGGCCATATCATCATGAACGTCGGAGCCCAAAAAAATAATTCTGTCTTTTAAGAGCCTGGAATAAATATCATAGGCTCGTTCTCCACGGCTGGATTGTTCTATTACCATCGGTATCAACATGAAGTTTATCTATCCTCCTCTTTATAAGAGGTGTTGGGTTTTAAGTTTTAGGTTTTAATGCATGTAGATGTAGAACGTGACACGTAAAACTTGATGTATTCGGTCTTTTTCAAATTCATCAAGGAAGAGCCTCTCTTTCCACTTCTATAACGTTACCATGTTCAACAAGATATCTCAATACCTTTTCCTCAAGGAACCGGTCCCTCAAGGAATCCATAAGGCCTTTTGATTCATAGAATTTTTTTACGGTTTCAGTTTCTTGTCCCATACTCTCTGCAATTTCCTGAAACCCTTGTCCCACATCTTCTTCCGTCAGATCTATGTTTTCCTGCTTGGCTATCTGGGACAGCATCAAAATCTCTTTAACCCTTTTTCGGGACATGGGTTCGAAATTCTCCCGCAATTTCTGTTCAGGAATCCCGAGCTTCTCCAACGAGCCGCCGGTGCCGCGCACATTCATTTTAAATCGCTCAAGGTATGCTTCCGTTTCGGAATCCACCATGACCTGTGGGAGCTCGATATTCAGACCTTCCGCTATCTTGTTTAAGAGTCTTTCCTTTAATTGAGAATCCACCCTTTTTTCTTCCCTGGCCGTTAAAGATTTTCTTATCTCCTCTTTAAGGGTATCCAACGTTTTGAATTCATGGCTCAGTTTTTGAGCGAATTCATCGCTTAATTCAGGAAGTTCGAGCTCTTTCACATCGGATACCCGGACTTTGAAAATCACTTTCTTCCCTGCCCACTTCTTGTTGGGATGATCCTCCGCAAACTCCGGTTCAACTTGCGTTTCATCCCCCTTGTTGAGACCAACCAGAGCCCCATCAAAGCTGGGATGAAGATCGTTTCGACCGATAAGCATCATCTGATTGGAGACTTTGGTCTCTTCTACGGGATTTCCGTCCAGCAGCTCCACATACTCCAGAATGACGTGATCCCCCTCTCCGGCAGGCCTTCCTTCCACTGGATTCAATTTCCCGTGCGATTCTCGTATTCGGGTAAGTTCTTCTTCCACCTGCTTTTCATCAAGAGACCATTTCTCCTTCTGGACTTCCACACCCGAATAATCCTTTACTTCAAATTGAGGGCGTACCTCAATGACCGCTGAATACTTAAAATCCTGCCCCGGTTTAACAATGTCCTTTTCGAGAACCGGCTGACCGAGCGGGAACGAATTGACTTCATTGATGGCTTTGGGGAAAGATTCACTGATCAATTCTCTGGTTACATCATCTATGACCTGGCTTCCAAAATAGGATTCAAGGATTTTTCTTGGAATCTTGCCGGGTCGGAAACCGGGGATCTTGGCCTTCTTGCCGATGGTCGCGAAGGATTGATTCAGTTTTTTGTCAACCTCGCTGGATTCTATTTCCACAACCACTTTTTTCTTGACAGCGCTTATTTCCTCCAAACTTGTTTTCATCGTTCTCCTCTTCTATACGGCAATGCCTTTCTTAACTTTAAGGGTTCATCCGGGTGTTCCGGGTCCATTGGCCTGTTACCAGATATTTTCCTCATACATTCATAAAATAACATGGATTCCCCCGTTATCAAGGGGCATTTCTTTCAGATACACGCAGAGTCATGCCCGCTTTGGTGCGAGAGAGGGGAGTCGAACCCCTACAGGAAACCCCACTGGATCCTAAGTCCAGCGCGTCTACCAGTTCCGCCACTCTCGCATGTGGGAAAGATTCACACAAAGCAGTATGGAACCATAAAATAAACGAAAAGGAACCATCCAAGTTTTACCATTTCGACCAATCCCGATGAAACGGACGTTCGGTCTGAAAGGTTGTGACGAATCCTTTTCGCTGATACCTAAGTTTACCACTTTTACCGCCATGTCAAGAGGTTAAAGAACCCCTGAAATTTTCTCCGTACTGGTCTGAAAACCGCTTTATAAAGCCCTCATCCGCAAAGCTATAATACCTGTTTTTTCCTATAATGATATGATCAAGAACCTGGATGGTCAGAAGCTTTGCGGCCCAGACGAGATCCCTGGTCAGGGAGTTGTCCTCTTGTGATGGGGTTGGATCGCCCGAAGGATGATTATGCACAAAAACCATGCCGGCGGCCCGGTATTCAAGCCCCAGCGTCAAGATCTCTCTCGGGTAGACCGCGCTGCCCGTAAGACTTCCCTTAAAGAGATCATGGTCGGTAATGAGTTCGTTTTTTCGATTCAGGTAGAGTACTTTGAAGACTTCCCTTTTCAGATCCCTCATGGAATGAAAAAGGTAATCGAAAATAGCCCGCGAAGAGTTGAAAAAGGCTTTTCCTGCAGCATTGTCCTTCAGGTATCTCCCCGCGATCTGATGCACAAGGGCTAAATAAAGGGCGTTTTTGGCGCCTATGCCCTTTATTTGAGTGAGTTTGTCAACAGGAGCAGACAGAACCGCTGAAAGGGACCCGAACTGCTGCAAGGCCGACCGTGCCGGCAGTTTCTGGTCTCCTCTCGGAGTTCCCAGCGTGAGAAGGAATTCGATCACCTCCTCGTCCGAAAATCTCTCCAGGCCGCCACTCAAGAATTTTTGCCGCAACCTTTCACGATGACCTTTGCCCCTGTTTTCCTTAGGTTCACGATCCATAGATTCTATCCAGTTTTCCATGCGTTTACCCATAGTGCCGTTCATATCTAATAAACAGGTTGAAACTATATCAGAAATTATCAAAAAATCAAGTGAGGGATTGAGCAGTCCCGATAGGGTTTTCTTCAAACTTCCATTTCATCTCCCATTTCATTTATTGATACTCGGGGTGGAAATATGATATCATCAGTATT
>JBBSAR010000182.1:0-7731 GCA_038252125.1 Desulfatiglandales bacterium | reverse complement strand
TGGCCTCCAACAAAGTCTTGTTTCTGTGCCTTTCCAGAAAATCCCGGGCTGCGAGCACAAAAAGACGACTCCGAGAGACGTCCATTTCCTTTGCCATGGCCTCCATTTGCTGGAACAGCTCTTCGTCCAGAGAAATAGCTGTCTTTACGCTACCCATCGATCATACTCCAAATGAAATTTATGTTTCACCTTAGTATAACTAACATCAATACTAATGTCAATACATCCGGCAACCTGTTCCGGGGCACGAGGATGATGCCCATCGCGGTTTCAAGAGCTTATAGGTCCCTGTGGATATCGGCGGGGACGGTTATGTTTTCATGCGTCCCCATTACTAATCAGCTCAGATTGGTTTTTCACTCACCTGAAGATCATCCCCTCTCCGCCTGCTCCGCCAACTGCGCCGATAAGGAAACGATCTCTTCTCCCTGTTCGAGACCGTCAATGAACCGCCGCAGTATGCCGCCAAGTCCTGCCTGGGCACCCGAGAGGGCGCCCACCAAAATGGCCCTGGCCTGGTTTTGGCCGCCACCGTTTATAGCGTTCAGGACGGCGGACTCAAAATCATCGGTGAATCGGGCGGCCAGGTAATAGGCGGAAGGGAGGATATGATAAATGGCACACGGCATGCCGTACACCAGGGAGACTTTCCAGGCGGGTTCAATGGCGATTTCCGGGTCTTTGGCGGCCCTGGCAATGAATGACGGCGTCAACAGGGCGTCGGGCGAAACGAATTTCCCGACTCGCGATGGTTCACGCGTGTCCGGCCCTGGCGATTTCAGGTTGTCCCGGGTAACGACATGAAAAGGGAGTTCTCCCTTTTTGACCAGTTTCATTGAAATACTCTATGATATCGGGATGAATTCGAAGGGTTACCTGCTTTTTTAATTGTTTGGCATATGGATTGCGCCTCGATTTCATCTTAGAAAGATCATATTCGGCCTTCATTTTGTCACCTCCGGTAATACTTAGATTCATTTTTTGTGGCTTTACGGGCGGAGATGATTCGAATGACTGAATCGTCCACACGGTAACATAAGGGCTCAGGCGCGGAGGGCAAGGACTGCAAAGCTGCCTCACGAACATGATCCGCCGCCTGCAGCCCTGGGTGGACTTTGGGAGGTCCCTTTTCGATCTCCCATGTCAACGGCCGCCACCATGTCCACTCCTCGACCCTCTCATGTGTCTGTCAGAGTAGACGGCTACAAGGCGGAACCTTGTTTGCCGTGCGCCCAACGCCCAGGATCAGATGCGCAAAAAGCCAGCCAGAGCCTTCCAATTTATAGCACGAAAGTTTCCCGGCTTTTTGTGTCAGCGGCGGACTGAATCCTGTTATTTGATTTCGTCATCGATATCTTGGTAGTCCCCATTCCGGATGTCAAACTCCTCTCCCACCTTCCAGTTTTCAACATCAGATCGAGCATCGAGCCATGCTGTAATCCTATTTAATCTGGCATCCGGGTCAACAGATCGACGACCAAGTTCCACTACGACATCCAGTTTATCTTCTTTACCGCCACCTCCACAGTAACACCCATTCGCTTCAATGGCCTTTTCTATGAAGGTATCAAAAAATTCATCGAATCTATCCTTGCGGTTCCGAGTAATGACAAGTTGTCGTCCCCACTCAGTGAATTCACCCAAATGTTTTTTCTTACAAAGCCGTTTCTTCATCTTTATCATCTCAAATCAAACGTGAAAATCACCGGTTTATCCGGTGCATTTTATTGTTGGAATTAAGTATTGCGTCCGTGGAATTCCCTGAAAATCTCTTCGTATTTTTGTTCAATCGCTCGAATTTCCGAGGAAGTTAATTTTTCGAATTCCTTTTCACGTGCCCGTTTTGAAAGCTTTCCATTATTTTGCATAAGAAAGCGGATGAACAAATCAACAAGATTGTCAGGCATATCAATATAGTTTTTAATAAACTCATTGAGAAGATCATATTTCCTTAGATACTCAACTTCCTCAGGAAATGTCTTGTTAACCGTTTCTTCGACACATTCGAAAAGAAACTCAGCCTGCTTGGTTGCATCAAAATAGCGGTATAGATCAATTGTCTCGTTTAAAACTTCTACGCTATTTTTTCCCGTCGTCCGCCATTCGATCAAATCAAGGCGGGATTTTGAAAAGTGTTCCAGAATTTTTCGATATTCCTCTATTCTTTCAAGAATGATAGCTGATACAGGAAATACCAGCCCTTTTGGAACAAAATTTTTGTCCGCCAGAACGTGATGAAATAAATAACGGTGAATCCGGCCATTTCCATCTTCAAATGGATGAATAAATACAAAACCAAAAGCAATAAGTGCCGCCATTAACACAGCATCAAACTCGCTTTCCTTCAGATGGTCATATGTTTCTATTAGACCGGACAAAAGAATAGCTAAATCCTCCGACCGTGCGGAAATATGATCAGGCATAGGCATGCCTGTTGCGCGGTCATGCTCACCAACAAACCCGCCTTCTTTTCGCAATCCAGGCTCAATGAATCGGCCGTCCTTTATAACCTGTGTTTGCAAATGTTCCAGTTCTTGAATACTCAGTTTACGTTTTCCAGCTTCACCAATAATACGCCCCCAACGCTCAATCCTGCTATGAAGTGGAGTTTCTCCTTCGATTATGTAAGATGCTTTCGAGTCTTTCAGAAGCAAAAATGCGGCTGCGCGTCTCAAGAGGTCTGGGTGAGTTTGGCCAATACACTTTACAGCGGTTTCCGATAAGTTTTTGTCGATAAATTGGCCAAGCTTTTCTGTTTTGCGGATTAAAGGACAAAAATTGCGTGTTCCCGGCAGGTTGTTCTTGATGCGATGCCGTCGGGATAAGCGCGATTTTCCTTCATATTGTAACTTGCCGTTGATGAGAGGAATGAAATTTCCTGTTGTTGCATCTTCAATATCGAGTTGTTCTTTACGCAGCCATTCCCACAAAAACCATAGTTTCCGGCTATATATTCCGGTTGGCTCTGAGCGGATGATTATTTCAACATCTCCGGCTTCAATCGTCTGGAACAATGCATTGAGAGTGGACAGATCAATGCCTTCATATTTCAGAGCAAAGGTTAAATGTCCATAAAGTGTATCCTTCGGCTTGTGGCGCGGTGTGAAAACATGCCAGCGTTCTTTATCGTATCTTTTATGTTTTGTGCCTATGACACAGAGGTAATCAGGGGCTGGTACTTTTAAATCATGCGCTTCAATCAGTGCGGAATAGCCGGTTAGACAGGAACCTTCCTCCATGACTGGGAAGTCATGAAAAACAGCTTTGATTCGTGAATTTTGGTTATATATAGTCATTTCCGTGAATTTTAATTTTTCCTACCTGCTCCAGCATGGCATGAAAAACGCTTGTTGTCCATGAAAAACGATTATAAAAAATGGTTTCCATGAAAAACAGTTAGTATTTTTGTGTGGAGACCGGGACGGATCAGCACGGAATGCCCGGAATAAGCATATGCTCCCAGCTCGTCAAGATTGCGCAAGTATCTTTCCAAGCCGATCAAGAAAAGCTTCCCGATCGCTATTGTCCTGAAATATCAGCCTTCTTTCAATCCCGCGGATGATTACGTGGTGGATTGCTCCAGGAGCATCTATTCTTGATTGACGCGGCATCTGCTGCTTTTAGAATCCCAAATACAATAAGTCAATATGTCACCTACGTCCCCATCCATTACGCTTCATGCTTGGTCGGGTGCTTCCTGTTTATCTATGCAGGCAAGTTTTAAATTCAGAAATGGTCAAGGTCGTAATGCGTGGGAAAGGGATATCCTTTAGAATGGCAAAATGCTTATCATGGGTGATGATTGCTTCCGCGTTGGATGCGACTGCGCAATCTACGAATTTATCATCATCCCTGTCATCTTGTATCAAGCCCCAGTTGTAGTAAATCTCTGTTCGAATTACATTGGGAAGCAAGAGAAGTGTACGGACAACGTTACGGGCTACAGAGTCTGAATACTTTGTGGATATGATCTCCTCGTATTCTGAAAGAATATCCGAGGTAACGGCGAGTTCGAATCCTTGCCGAAGTATTCCTTCAAATATCCAGTGATATTGGGACTTCCTGGATATTGAAACCAGCAGGACATGGTGTCAATAACGAATCTTCGATTAATGTTCATCTAACCAGGTTTCCATGGTATCCGCTGACATCTTGCTCTGTCCCCAGATCGTATCCGCACCGTTCATTGCTTTTTGAGCAAAATGATTCGCCAAAATCTTTCTCAATTCCATTAAATCATCATGTTCCAAATCCGTGGAATACAATTTCAGCAGTTCCATTTGAACATTGCTTAGAGCGCGGGCCTTGGTTTCTGCACCCTTGTTCTTTAAGGAAGCCATGTACAGTCTCCTTTCATTACTTTATGATATTTTGTCAGATCAAAGACTCTGCACGAACATCAGAGGATCTATCTTAAACCTCACCTGCAACTAAGCATGAGCCCAAAACGATTTTTTCTTGGGCATTTTTGACCAGTGAACGAAGTATACCATTTTCCAAACGCACATTCAAACCCCAATCACTCGCCTTTATATGAACATAAAGAATGCAGGGATCAGGAAGCGGATGAAAAGCCTCCCCATTGCCCATTCTGAATTCCATTTTCATGCTTTGTTGTGCGCCAAACGCTTCAATATCGTGATCTCTGGTAGTTATGTGCCGGTAGTTGGTCACGCATTTGGCGTGTTTGAGCTCCCTTGTTCCGTCCGACTTCCCGGGCACGTACACGTCGGGCGCTCGGCCTTTGATCTTCCCCGGCCGGGCCGGCTGTGGATGGCAGACGGTCACCCCCGGAATCTCCCGGTTCCCGCTCATGAAGCGTATGCCCATGCCAGAGTCAGACCGTTCAGACAATTTTGAAAGGAGTTACAGCATTACAGAAACCGTGCTGAAATCAATAGGGGTTCCTCCCTCAGTTTACACTGCAATACAAGACCGATGGTGGCTCTTAAAAAATCATCTTTATCCAATAATGCGGCTTCAAGATAATTCACAAAATCATGCGCCAGGGGTGCGCAATGTGAGATGTAAATACAGAGAGGCCAGAAAAGATCTTCACCACGGGATAGAAAGGCGATCCACGACATCCCTCCTTGCCAGAACCCTGGAACAGAGTTCCCAACGGTCCCGGTCCGGATCGATGGATGTCTGGTATCGCATCTCAAAGGCGTTGTGCGCCTGCTGGCGAAGATGGATGTATTCGTCCATCATCTTTTCGAGTTTCTCTACACTTTCAATCCAGTCATCTTCAATGGTATCCGGGAGACCGCCGAAAATGTCGTACCGGTCTTTCATTCTGCGTGAGAGGACCTGGTAAACCTTTTCATCCTGTGTCTCATGATAGACCAGGTTGAGCATATCCACGCTGCGACGAGCCTGGCCGAAACGTTTGATACGTCCTAACCGCTGTTCCAGTCGCGATGGGTTCCAGGGCAGATCCACGTTAATGAGCGTGCCAAGGGTCTGCAGGTTCAACCCCTCGCAGGCAGCATCGGTTGCTACAACCAGCCGGATCTTCCGTTTCTTGACGGCGCTTTTGATCTCCTCGCGCTCCACGGAAGCGAAATCCTCCCCTCGAAATAACCCGCTTTTACCTGTTCCCGCATAGACGCCCACCACCTCGCCCGTGAGAGATTCAGCCAATGCCGCACCCACCGAGAATGCAGTATCGTAATATTGACTGAAGATGATGCAGCCGTGCTCAAGCCAGGTTTTCCCATTACTGGGATAGGATGTCAGAAAGTGCTTCACGGCATTGAGTTTTGGATCACGTGCTTCCGGACGTGACAGCTCCAGAACGATCGTATGAAGATAACCCGCCTCCTCGTCCGTGAGCGTGCCCATGGCCTCTCTCAACAGCCGCGCTTGCTCTTCTTCGTCAGGAATCTCCCTGCGCAGCATCCTCTCGGCCGGTGCCTTGCCGGATGCAAAGCTGGAACAGATCCGCTGCAGGAGCATCGTCCTCATGAATCCTGCCGCTTTGGTACGTTTTTGCAGCGCACTGGTAAACGATTCCGCGGCCAGGTAGGCAAGATCGAATGGCAGGTTTGTCAAAAGTCCCAGGCCGTTGAACCCTACGCCGGCGTAAGCAGTGGTGGGCGCATCCGGATTCGGGTGGATGTTCACGCCAACCCTCTCTAAAAGACCCGCATCCTCCAGAGTTTGTCTGCGCCGGAGAACCGTATGGCGAATGATGGGGTTATTCTCCCGCAGGAAACCCGGCGCAAGGGTTTGGCCGACTGCCTGTTGTTCAAGAAACCCGAGCGATCCAAAACCCCGGTCGGAGTAAAAGGACTGCTCAGACATTCCTAATTGCAGGCGCAATGTTGCAAAAAGAGCATCCTCCCCCGCAGGCGGCAATGGATTGCGCAGCCATTCCCAGGCATCTTTTTCTTCCAGGGGCGTTTCATCGCCCTTTACCACCGGCAGCGCCTTTTCAAAGTCGGCCCACCGGCTGTACAGTTCACGGCCTAAGACAAAATCGGCGCCGGCATTCAGGATGCGGAGCAGGTCCCACAACTCGACCACTTCGGTCTGGATGGGGGTTGCCGTGCCAAGCAACAGGTTCTTTGTGCGAGGCCCTATTTTCAGCATGAAATCAAGCAGATTGTTGGCTTCGCTCTTTCTCTGCCCGAGACCGCCGCGCCTGCGTGCCCTGTGGGCTTCATCCAGAACCACCGTCCCGTATTTCCGGTCGAGCAGATAATCACGTTCATTGGATTCGTGAAAAATAAGGCCGGTAGAAACAATAGCCATGCGGAACGGACATCGAGAGATGTCCTCAGCCCCGCGCGTCTTGATGACATGCCCTTTGGGATCGAGCCAAACCTTTTTGTTGGATAACCAGACCGCGCTCGGGACTCCTAACTTGTCGAACAACTCCACCTGCCATTGCACCGTCAGCGTCGAAGGGCAGAGTATCAGCACCGGACCGTCTCCAAGGAGGGCCGAGATCATGGCGCTTCCCGCCAGAGACAAGGTTTTGCCAACCCCGACCTCATCGGCTAACAACAGCCGTACTTTGCCGTAAGTTTCCCTGTGCTGCATAAACATGGCGACAAAGGAGCGCTGCCACGGCTGAAGCTGTTCACCGCCACGATAGATAGGGCTCTCGGCCAGGGCCGCGGCCGGCAGTTCATCCGCTTTGGCCTCATCAAATCGGATTTCCAGACGATCCGCAACGCGCCTGATTTCTTCAATAATGGCATCGGGCAGGGGATAAGCATCCTGCCAGAGGGCGTCAAACTCCTCTTCAACCCACGCGACGCCTTCCTGTGACGGGTCCTCCCAAAGGATCTCGTAGTTCCGGGCAAAGGCGCTTTTGGTCTCGTTGATGGAACCCAAGAAACAGGTTTTGGAGCCGTCGGCAGTTTCAATAACGCCGGCCTTCCCATGGATGAAAACGCGGTCCTTCGGCACTACACGAATCTCGACCCGCCCGCTGGTCAAAAGATCGTGCAGTCTCCGGTACTGATCCCGGTGGAGGAGCGCCTCGACTTCGGCAGGAGCCTCGTTCCAACGTTCCTTGAGCGCTGTTTCGCGGACATGTCTTGACACGGCCACATCGGCCGCATCCAGCTCGCTGTTACAGACAATTTGTACGTTGGGGATGGAAGCGATCTCTTCGCCTACCAGTTCGAAGATCGAGCTGCGAAAATAGCCCGCAATCCGCTTGTAGGATTTTGCCCCCCGAAGCCGGTCAGCCAAAAAGGCATGGTCGAGCCTCCGGCG
>JBBSAR010000181.1:0-7746 GCA_038252125.1 Desulfatiglandales bacterium | reverse complement strand
GGTCAAGGTTCCTTAGGGGGGAAGGCCCGGGGCCTGGCCTTTATGTCCGCTGTTCTTGGACAGAACCAGGAGCTTCACGAAAAATATCCTGAAGTCAACATCAAAATTCCCAAAACCTTGGTTATCTGCACCGACGGGTTTGAGACTTTTGTAACCAAGAACCATTTGCAGCGCTTTGTCGAGGAAAACGTGGCTGATGAAGAAGTAGCGCAGGGCTTTTTAAAAGCTGAAATGCCGGAGTGGCAGCTAAAAGACCTGGAGGCCTTTGTGGCCCAAGTCAGCATTCCCCTCTCCGTCCGTTCTTCAAGCCTGTTGGAAGACGCCCAGTTTCAGCCCTACGCCGGGCTTTATCACACCTACATGGTCCCCAACAACCACCCCGACCCCTCGGTTCGGCTTCACCATCTCATTACCGCCATTAAATTGGTCTACGCATCTACCTATTACGAAAGTCCCAAGGCATTTTCAAGAAGCACTTTCAATCAACCCCAGGCGGAGTCCATGGCGGTTATTATCCAGCGGCTTGCCGGAAAGGAGTTCGGAGACTTTTTTTACCCGGCTATTTCCGGTGTGGCCCAGTCCCATAACTTCTATCCGGTATCCCACATGAAACCGGAAGAAGGGATTGCCCATATCGCCCTGGGTTTAGGTAAAACCGTTGTGGAAGGAGAAAAGACATTGCGCTTCTCTCCCAAGTATCCAAAGATCATGCCCCAGTTTTCCGCGGTCAAAGATATTCTCTCAAACAGCCAGCGTTTTTTTTTATGCTTTAAGAATCAGAAATTATGGTGAAGATCCCAAAGTCTGGAAGGATTCCAATCTTGAAAAAAGAGAAGTGAATGACGCTGAAAACGAATTCCCTGTAAGGACACTTGCCAGCACTTACGTGCCGGAAGAAGATCGTATCAGGGACACCGGCTACATCCCGGGACCCAAGATACTGACGTTTGCCCAGGTATTGAAATATGACATCTTTCCCTTGCCACAGCTCCTGTCCGATTTGCTGACATTGGGACGAAAGGGGATGGGATGTCCTGTCGAAATTGAGTTCTCAGTTAATCTGAGTCCGGACAAAAAAAGGAAAAGCGAGTTTAATTTTCTCCAGATAAGGCCAATGGTTGCGGATGAAGAACGCTTTGAGGTGGAGATCACATCGGAAGAGTCGGGCAGGGCCTTCTGCCGTTCAACAAAGGCCCTGGGAAACGGGAGAAATGAGGAGATAGCGGATATCGTTTATGTTAAACCAGATCTCTTCGAGACCAGCGCAACGGTTCAGATTGCCGAAGAGATCGGGCAGGTAAACGCCGGGCTAGTCAAAGATAAGCGACCTTACCTGTTGGTTGGGCCGGGAAGATGGGGCTCTGCCGACAGGTGGCTTGGCATCCCGGTTCAATGGCGGCATATTTCAGGCGTAGGCGCCATTATCGAACTCAGGAATGAAAAACTGAAGGCCGATCCTTCACAAGGGTCTCATTTTTTTCAGAATATCACATCCTTGGGGATCGATTATATTACGGTAACGGAAGGCGCCGAATCAGAAGATCGTTTTGATTGGCAATGGCTAAGTTCCCTGCCTGTTGTTCAGGAAACGCCGTTTTTGAGGCACGTGAGAGTGGAAAAACCTTTAATTTTAAAAATTGACGGCAGAAAGTCTCAGTGTGTGATCATCGGGGCTTAGAAATTTTCGATTGCCGGAGCGCAGGAGCTCTGCGCCACAATGAGAAATCCCGATTCATCGGTGAGGAATGCCGATTATCGTAATAAGGAAGTATTTTATTGTAAGCATTTTTGAGCTTAAGGAATAATTACAAATTTAATAGGAGGTTACTCATGTCGGACATCTTGGAAACCATCGTAGCAAGAGACCCTAACGAAAAGGAATTTCATCAGGCAGTGCGGGAAGTATTGGAAACGGTTCAACCTGTTTTGGACCGAAACCCCGAATACCGTCAGTCGGCAGTGCTGGAAAGGATTGCGGAACCGGAACGGGTGATCATGTTTCGGGTCCCCTGGATAGACGACGAGGGGCAAGTGCGGGTAAATCGCGGGTTCAGGATTCAGATGAATAGCGCCATCGGGCCTTACAAGGGAGGTCTTCGTTTCCATCCTTCGGTTAACTTGAGCATTCTTAAGTTCCTGGCATTTGAGCAGGTCTTCAAGAACGCCCTGACCACGCTTGCAATGGGAGGCGGGAAAGGCGGTTCTGATTTTGACCCCAAAGGAAAATCCGATACTGAGGTCATGCACTTCTGCCAGAGTTTCATGACGGAACTTTATCGTCATATCGGCCCGGACACTGATATTCCGGCGGGGGATATAGGAGTGGGCGCCAGAGAAATCGGTTACCTTTTTGGAATGTATAAGAGGCTGTCCAATGAATTCACGGGGGTATTGACCGGCAAGGGCCTTGGCTGGGGGGGGAGCCTTATCCGACCGGAAGCAACCGGCTATGGCTGCGTCTATTTTGCCGCAGAGATGTTAGCCGCAAAGAATGACAGCCTTGAAAGCAAAACCTGCCTTGTATCGGGGTCGGGAAATGTGGCCCAGTATACCGTTGAAAAAATCTTAGAATTGGGCGGCAAGGTGGTTACCCTTTCGGATTCGTCCGGTTACATCTATGATGAAGAAGGTATTGATAAGGACAAGCTGGCCTCTGTCATGAGGCTCAAGAACCTCAGGCGGGGCAGGATCAGTGAATACGTTGATAAGTATTCCGAGGCGGTGTATACCGAAGTTGATACGACCCTGGATTACAATCCACTGTGGAACCACAAGGCCGACTGCGCCTTTCCCAGCGCTACGCAGAATGAAATCAATGGAAAAGACGCCCAGAACCTGGTGAACAACGGCGTGCGGTTAGTGGCTGAGGGCTCCAACATGCCCTCCACCCCCGAAGCGATCGACATCTACTTAGAAAACAAACTTCTCTATGCACCGGGCAAGGCATCAAATGCCGGCGGCGTGGCCGTATCGGGGCTGGAAATGGCCCAGAACAGCATGCGGTTAAACTGGCCCAGGGAAGAGGTGGATAACCGTCTGAAAATTATTATGAAAAGTATCCATCAGAGCTGTGTTGACGCGGCAGCCGACTATGGCCAACCGGGCAATTATATGGCAGGCGCCAATATCGCCGGATTTGTGAAAGTGGTCAATGCCATGTTGGATCAGGGATTGGTATAAGGATCTGTTGCAGCGTTCTTCTTGCGCTGAACCGGTGGGAACTCTTTCAAGGCCCACCGGTTTTTTTGTCATTAAGGGCTAAGAAATCACTGATAAACGATTCGGCCCTGGGTTGCGAATCCAAAATGGCATTCCTGGAAGAAACCTCGGGCCTTTTCGTCTGGTGCGATTTCGGGGATGGATTCCAATGCCGGCGCTATAATATCAATGCCGCGGTAGAAGAGTCCCTTCAGAGAATTTCTTTGGTGTGTGCCGAGGCGCAAAGAGAAGGGATGAAAATCAGGGGTTACATTTCCACGGCATTCGGCTGCCCTTACAGAGGGGATGCCTCGGTTGCTTCGATAATAAAGATATCCGGAGATCTGTTCGATTTCCTTGGCGTTGTGACGGGCATCTCACGGAAAGGATTAGAGGAAACAGCCTCCTGGATTCGACAGGCAGTCAGGAGCGAGTCTCTCCGCTGACTGTCCGACAGGGAAGGATTTTGTTGACTTGAACGTACCTGTTTATTTACAATAACTAAATGTTTTTGACGGAACCGTAAGGGGTGTTTTTGTGGAATTGTGTATGACAGGAGAAACAGATGCCTGGGTTTGAGATTTTTGGTGAGGAAGAGCGGAAAGAAGTGCGGGATGTGCTTGAAACAGGGGTTTTGTTCCGGTACGGTTTTGATGGGGCAAGGAAAGGACACTGGAAAGCCAGAACCTTTGAAAGGGAGCTGGCCGGACGTCTCGGGGTGAAACGTTGCCACTTATGTTCAAGCGGTACATCGGCGCTTTCCGTCGCCCTGGCTTCCTGCGGGATAGGGGCCGGGGATGAAGTAATCATCCCCCCGTTTACCTTCGTGGCCACCATGGAGGCAGTCCTTCTGGCAGGCGCAATTCCCGTCTTTGCGGAGATTGACGAGACACTGTGCCTGGATCCGGAAGCGGTCCGGAATGCCGTTACGAAACGAACCAAGGCTGTTGTGCCCGTTCACATGTGCGGTTCCATGGCAAGAATCGATGACCTTGCAGCCGTTTGTGCCTCCCATGGAATTACCCTGGTCGAAGACGCCTGCCAGGCCCTTGGCGCTACCTTTCATGGAAAAGCGGTAGGAACTTTCGGACGGGCCGGCTGTTTTTCCTTCGATCCGGTAAAGACCGTTACATGCGGAGAAGGGGGCGCGGTGGTTACCGACGAGGAAGAACTGTACCTGACCATGGATGCCTATGCGGATCACGGACACGATCACTTGGGCAATGACAGGGGGCTTGAAGGACACCCCATTTTAGGCTGTAACCATCGTATTAGCGAATTGAACGCCGCGGTGGGTCTCGCGCAGCTGAGGAAGCTCGATATCATGCTTGAAAGGCAGCGACAGCACAAAAGGCGGCTGAAAGAGGCCCTTTCCCGATGCCCTGCCATCCGCTTCAGAACCATCCCGGATGAAACCGGAGATTCGGCCACATTTCTTTCTTTTTTTCTCCCGAATGAAGAGAAAACCAGGACCGTTGTGAAGGAATTAGCGGAAGCGGATGTGGATGGGGTCTTTTACTGGTATGACAACAACTGGCACTATATCCGAAAATGGGAGCATCTGAAGAAGATGAGGACCGCGGCAACCGTTGCCGCGGAAAAGCTTGGAGTTTTGCCGGATTATGCCCATCTTCAACTTCCCCGGTCGGACGGCATCATCGGCAGGACGATTTCCATGCTCATAAAACTTTCCTGGACCGAGCAGGAGCTGTCCGAACGGATAACAAAAATTGACGGAGTGTTAAGCCGTATCTGAAAAAAGTGAGAGAGAAAATATGTTTCGCAACTTTAGAATGGTTTCCAATGTGGTTTATGGGCGCGGTTGCTTTAATCAGCTCGGTGATATCCTGGCTGTAAAACGGGAGACGCCCGAGTCGTTCATGGTGTTCCTCGTGGATGATGTGTTCATGGGGGCTCCATTGAGAGACAGGGTTCCGGCCGAAGCCGGAGATGTGCTTCTCTGGGTGAATGTGGATGAAGAGCCTACTACGGCCTATGTGGATGAATTGACGGAAAAAGTAAAGACTTCATCGGCCCGATTGCCGGCCGGCGTGATCGGCATCGGTGGAGGCGCCACCATGGATCTGGCCAAGGCCGTTTCCCTCATGTTGACAAATCCGGGATCTTCTTCGGATTACCAGGGGTGGGACCTGATCGGAAATCCGGCCGTCTATCATGTGGGCATTCCAACCTTGTCCGGGACGGGCGCTGAGGTCTCCCGGACCACGGTCCTCTGCGGACCGGAAAAGAAGTTGGGACTCAATTCCGATCATACGGTTTTTGACCAGATAGTGCTCGATCCCGAACTGACCGCGGGAGTGCCGGTGGATCAATGGTTTTATACGGGAATGGATTGCTATATCCACTGCGTTGAGTCTCTCGCGGGTTCCTATTTGAATACGTTCAGCAAGTCCTATGGTGAAAAGGCCATGGATCTCTGCCGGGAGGTCTTTCTTGAAAAAGGTCCGGACGGCGCCGACAAGCTGATGATGGCCTCCTACTTCGGTGGAATGAGCATCGCTTATTCCCAGGTGGGGATCTGCCATGCCCTTTCCTACGGAATATCCTTTGTCCTGCATATCCATCACGGCATTGGAAACTGCATCATTTTTAATCTGTTGGATGAATTCCATCCCCGGGAAGTTCTGGAATTTCGGGAAATGATGGCGCGAAACGGGGCCGGCCTGCCCCAATATCCGCTGGCCGGGTGCAGCGAAGCGCAATTGGAGCAGATGGTGGATGTGGCCCTGATTCTCGATCCTCTCTGGGAAAACGCCCTTGGCAAAGGGTGGAAAGAGATCATGACCCGGGAAAAGATCAAGAAACTTTATGGTGCACTCCGGAGATAAGCGTTGGTGATGGGAAGTCGCCGGTCCCTTCCGAATGCCCTCGGAGTGATTTTTACTCCCGGAGGCGCTTGCCGCCGTTTGTACTCGTTCAAGTCCACAAGTCGCAGCACTTTACGAACGGTTTCGGGATCAAATCCTTTATTGATGATTTCTATGGCGGATTCATCTTTTTCCACATAAGCCTCCAGAATCGGATCCAGGACGGAATAGGGGGGGAGAGAATCTTCATCTTTCTGATCGGGGCGCAATTCGGCGGACGGGGGCCTTACAATGGTGGTTTCGGGAATAATCTCCCTGCCTTTACGTTCGTTCAGGTGTTTTGAAAGCTCGAATACGAGGGTTTTCGGCACATCCTTGATCACGGCGAAGCCTCCGGCCATATCGCCGTACAGCGTGCAATATCCAACGGCGATCTCGCTCTTGTTGCCTGTCGTCAGGACCAGCCACCCGAACTGATTGGAAAGGGCCATGAGAATATTTCCCCGGATTCGCGCCTGCATGTTTTCGTGGGCAATCCCGTGTTTTGCGTTGTCGAGGATCGTTTTCGTGGCTTCCAGGTAACTTTGGTATATCTCCATGATGGGTGCGGTAATCAGTTTAATGTGCAGGTTACCGGCCAATCTTTCCGCATCGGTGAAGGTTTCGCTGGAAGTGTATTGGGATGGCATGGTTACTCCTACTACGTTTTCCTCTCCCAGGGCATCCACTGCGATGGCCGCGGTTAAAGCGGAATCGATCCCGCCGCTCAGTCCTATCAGTACTTTTCTGAAACCATTTTTCCGCACATAATCCCTGGTGCCGAGGATCAGGGCTTCATGGATCTCGTCGAGTTTCGTGTTTCCCTCCGCAATTCTTGTTTCGATCGTTTTTTCCCGTACATGGAGGCGGAGATTCAGGGGAATGAACGTGGGTTCACCGTGCTCCGGTTTTTGGGTTTTTGAAGCAGGTCTGCCTGTCGGGATCTCAATATCCGTGATTAGGATTTCTTCCAGGAAACGGGCTGCCCTGGAGACCAATTTCCCTTCGGGGTCCACAACAAAGCTGCCCCCGTCGAAGACCAGTTCATCCTGTCCTCCCACTAGGTTGTTGAAAAAAAGATAGCTGCCGGTGTTCTTTATGAAACGATTGGCTACCTGGAGCCGCATATCTGTTTTCCCCGCATGAAAGGGGGATGCCGAAATATTAAAGACAATGTCTACGTTTGCCGCCGCCGCAATTTTTTCAGAGATCCCTCCGTCAATCCAGATATCCTCGCAGATGGTGATCGTGAATCGCATCCGGCCGATCTCAAAAACGGGGTGGTTCGATCCCTTTTCAAAATAGCGTTTTTCATCAAAAACTCCGTAATTGGGGAGCTCAATTTTGTGATAGGTGGCCAGCAAGGTCCCATTATGCAGAAGGGCGGCGGCATTGTACACCTTCCCGTCGTGATAATCGGCGTACCCTACAATCGCCGCAATATCTTCCGTATGCTTCTTTATATGTTGCACAACCTCGCTGTTGTCCCGCAGGAAACCCCGCTTTAACAGAAGGTCTTCCGGCGGATAACCGCAAACGGAAAGTTCCGGGAAAGTAATGATATCCACCCCTTGCCCACGTGCCGCCGCGATGGCCCGGGTAATCTTTTCAGCGTTTCCAGAAAAATTTCCGACCGTCGTATTTATCTGGCCCTGAGCTATTCGTAAAATGGCCATGTGCG
>JBBSAR010000180.1:0-7750 GCA_038252125.1 Desulfatiglandales bacterium | reverse complement strand
GGTAACCGGACTCTCGTTTCCGTTGTTGGGGAAACTGGATGGAAAGATGTACAAGGTTGCCTCCCCGGAACTGATCCGTCCGCCCGGCTCCCTCCGAGAAGCCGATTTTCTTGCAAGGTGTCAGCGTTGTGGGCTGTGCATGAAAGTCTGCCCGACCAATGTTATTCAACCCACCTGGACGGAGGCCGGTTTTGAGGGATTGTGGACGCCTTTTCTGAGGATGACAGGAGGGTACTGTGAATACACCTGCACACTGTGCGGGAGCGTGTGCCCCACCGGAGCGATAGAAAAACTGTCCGTCAGAAGAAAGATTCAGACGCCGGTGCGCATCGGATCTGCCTATGTGGATCGGGGGCGCTGCCTGCCCTGGTCGGGAAACGGCCCGTGCATCGTCTGTGAGGAACACTGCCCCACATCACCGAAAGCCATTTATCTGATTGAAGAAAATATCCCTGGGCCCGACGGGAAGAAACAAAAAGTGAAACTACCTTCCGTAGACCTGAAACGTTGTGTGGGGTGCGGTATCTGTGAAAATAAGTGTCCCGTCAAGGGGAAACCGGCCATTCGTGTGATTTCGGCAGGGGAAACCCGCTCTCCCGAAAACCGGATCCTCCTGTAGTGGTTAAAAGAAGACCGTAAGAAATTTCCAGGTGATGGATGCGGTATGGGGGAGAAAAAAACAGGGTAAGGGAAGTGCATTGTCTATGCGGAAATCCGCGGACGAAAGGGAGGTGAACAACGAACAAGTCGCCAACAAACAGAAAACAAGCTAAAAAAGAAAGGAGTAGTATTATGATGTTGAAAAATCATCGGTATCTCAAAATGTTGCTGGTTGCGGTCGTTTGCCTGAGTGTGTCGGTACTCTTTTTGCCCCGGAGCGAGGCGGGCAAATACAAAAAAGAGTACAAAATGACACTGAACGTGGGTCCTCAATTCTACTGGGGGATGGGGGCCGTTAAATTTGCGGAACTGGTGAAGCAGAAGACAAACGGCCAGATCAATATCAAACCCTATTTCGGCAGTGCGCTTTTGAAAGGCGCCCAATTGAAGTCGCCCCAGATGGTTGCCAAGGGCGTTATCGACTGCGCTTATGAATCCACCATTAATTCCGCTTCGGTCATGCCTGAGATGAATATCTTCTCTCTCCCTTTTTTTATCAATACCTTTGAAAACCTCGACAAGATGGAAAATGGCCAAACCGGAAAGGCCATATTTGAAGTGATGGGGAAAAAGGGTCTGATGGGGCTTGCGTGGGCTGAGAACGGGTTCAGGCAGGTCACCAACAGCAAGCGGGCCATCGAGAAGCCTGAAGATCTCAAAGGATTGAGACTCCGGGTTGTGGGCAGTCCCATCTTTATTGATATTTACAGGCAGTTGGGAGCCGACCCCGTCAATATGAACTGGGGCGACGCGGTAACCGCTTTTCAGCAGGGTGTCGTGGATGGCCAGGAAAACCCCGTGGGTGTTCTGATTCCCGTGCAGATCTGGCAATACCAAAAGTATGTCACCTTCTGGAATTACCTCGTGGATCCTTTGATCATATACTGGAATAAGAAGGAATGGAATGCCTTCCCCAAGGATATTCAAAAGGCGATCCGAGATGCGGCCGAGGAATCGGCCAGATTTGAAAAGGCCCTCTGTCGCGCCGGATTGGATGGAGATATTTCCCTGAACATTTTGAAGAACGAATTCAATTATACCATGGAGGTCCCCGATCCCGCCAAATTCATGGAAAGCAAGGGGATGACGGTCACCTTCTTAACGGATGAAAATCGAGATGCGTTCATCGAAGCCACGAAATCTCTTTATGAAAAGTGGGTCCCTGAGATAGGAAAAGGGCTGTATGAAAAGGCCAAGGCGGACATGGGAAAGAAGTGATAACAGAGCTAAAAACCTGAATTTATTGCTTCTATCGTAATTTAATTCCCTGGATCCGAAATGAAGAATCAGGAAATCCATTCCGTCACAAGGTCTTTTTTGCTGCTGCATCTAATTCCTGTGGAGCAGCGGTCCTTTTAGGCTGGTACGAAAAGGTCGTTGAAAACCCAGTATTATTCATTGTACCAGCCTAAAAGGACCTATCAACGGTGAGTGAAGGCTTATCCAAGATGCGGCAGCAAAAAAGACATTGTGACTCCATTACTACCGGGGCTTTCGAATAAGATCCCTTCTATCTTTGCGGAATTTTAACTTTTCACGAATGCATCGAGCCTGATATTTCCGAGTTGTTTGGATGGAGAAGAAAATTGGTGGAAAAGACAAAACAGCGCATCAGAATCGATCACTGGATAGTCGCCATTCTGCTTTTTACCATGGCAGCCATCGCCTTTATCAATGTGCTCAGTCGCTATCTATTTCATTTTTCTTTTGCGTCAACCGAGGAGATTACAATCAATCTCTTTGTCTGGATGACCGTTGTCGGTTCCGGAATTGCTTTTGAGCGGGGCGCCCAACTCGGAATGGTGACGCTTTATAATCTTTTCCCTGTTAAATTCAAAAAGGTCGCCATCCTCTTCGGCTCCGGCATGAGCGCCATCCTCTTTCTCTTTGTTGATATCTATATGATACAGGCCATATACGATGAATTAACTCTTTTTCAATCGACCTCTCCGGCATTGGCCATCCCCGTATGGATCTATTACATCGGCGTTCCCGTATTATCTGTTTTTGTCTTCAGGGGCATTTACAGGGATGCCTCTTCCAAATTAGAAGGACTTGGGAGCAAGGAGGCTGACGAATAATGGAGATCTTGTTGATTTCCGTGGTGTTTCTCCTCCTTATGGCCCTGGGTGTTCCCATCGGAACGTGCCTTGGGATAGCGGCGGTGGTTACCATTATTCAGTTTGATCTGGGCATTGGGATGTTGGGGGTGAATTTTTCCACGGGCATTGCATCCTTTCCCCTGCTTGCGATCCCTTTTTTCGTTTTGGCCGGGGTTATCCTTGAAAAGGCGGGTCTTGCCGCGACGATCGCCCATTTCTTTGAGCTGGTCGTGGGGAAGATGGTGGGCGGCCTGGCCATGGTGGCCGTACTTACCTGCATGTTCTGGGGGGCGCTTTCCGGCTCCGGACCGGCAACCACCGCGGCCGTGGGACTCATCCTTCTTGCACCCATGATAAGGCATGGATATGGTAAGAGCTTTGCCGGCGCCACCATCGCCAATTCATCCGATCTGTCCATCATCCTGCCCCCGAGCATCGCCTTTATCATCTATGGAAATATTACCAGTGTATCGGTGAGCGCCCTCTTTGTCGCGGGGATTATCCCCGGTCTTGTCACGGGAGTCGGGACGGTCGTGGTGGCCTATATCATTTCGCGAAGAAGGGGGTATAAGGGGCTTGAAAAGAGGGGTAGTGCAAAAGAAATCTTGATAGCCTTAAGGCAGTCCATCTGGGCTATCCTCACCCCGATTATTATCCTGGGGGGAATTTACGCCGGAATATTCACGCCCACCGAGGCAGCGGTTGTGGCCGTTTTCTACAGCCTCTTCGTGGCCGTTTTTGTTTACCGCTCCATCACCTGGCGTGACCTTATCAGGATACTGGTGGATGCCAGCGTCACGAGTTCCGTTATCATGTTTCTTGTGGTGTTCGCGGGGATCTTTACCTGGGCCGCATCGGTGATCGGGGTGATCGATTTGACGGCCAACGCCATTATCAAGATATCCCCCAATGCCGTAGTCATGATTATCCTGGTGAATTTTTTGTTGCTGGGCCTTGGCATGATATTGGATGCAATCTCCATCTCTTATCTGATCATGCCGATCCTGATGCCGGTTTTGGCCACATTCGGGGTTGACCCTTTGTGGTATGGGGTTATTTTTATTTCCGCCCTCGCCATAGGCCAGGCAACCCCCCCGGTGGGAGTCAATCTGTTTACCGCAGCCAACTTGATAAAAGGAGATGTGGACTCCGTCGCCAAAGAGGCGATTCCTTTTGTAATCATGGACGTCATCGTCTTGATCATCATCACCCTGTTCCCCATACTCTCTTTATACCTGCCGGTTGCGGCAGGGTTGTATACGCCCTAATGCCATGGCAGGGTTATTTTTCATCATAAAGCTGGTGGTTACGGTAACCGTGGTATTGCTGCTTTCCCTTGTGGCGGAGCGAGTCAGTCCCAGGGTCGCCGGCATCCTTTCCGGGTATCCTTTGGGGGCCGCCATTGCCCTGTTTTTCATCGGGTTGGAGAACAGTCCGGAATTCGCATCACGCAGTGCCGTATATACCATGATGGGGCTGGTTGCCACCCAGTCTTTTGTTTATTTTTATTATAGAGCCAGCCTTTTCTTTAAACGTTTTAATATCCTTGGTTCTTGCGTTTCCGCCATTGCCGGATATTTTGTTGTGATCTGGCTCTTGCATTTCATCCGGCCCAATAAAATTTTGGCGGTATTGATTCCGGTGGCCTCGGTATTTTTGTTTGTCTATTTATTTAAAGAGGTGAAGAACGCAACCATACAAAACAAGATCCAATTGACGCCGAAGATCTTATTTTTCAGGGCTTTCTTGGCGGCCTTCATCCTCCTCATTATTACAGGAACGGCAAAATTTGTGGGCCCCGGGTGGGCCGGCCTCTTCTCGGCCTTTCCCATCACCCTGTTGCCCCTGATTTTGATTGTACACATGACTTATGATAAAGAGCACGTCCACACGATCATAAAAAACTTCCCTCTGGGCCTGGGATCTTTAATTATCTATTCGCTGTGTGTGTCCATCGTGTATCCGATCAATGGCATTTATGCGGGGACGTTGATATCCTTCGCGGCGGCAACGGCCTACCTGATTGTCTTTCGCTGGGTCGACGGGCTGTTCAGTCGGCACGGGAAGGGCGTTAGGCGGCCGAAAACAAAGGAGTAATGGATGAACAAGCAGGACCGGAAATATTTATCCTACTATCGCAAGATGGTGACGATTCGCCAATTTGAGACGCTGGCCGGCGAGTTGTTCGCGGCGTCGAAAATTCCCGGTTTCATCCATCTTTCCATCGGTCAGGAGGCCTCGGCCGTGGGGGTATGTTCGTGTTTGCGGGCGGATGACTATCTAACCACCACCCATCGCGGTCACGGGCACATGATTGGCAAAGGGGCGGATTTGAAAAAGATGGCCGCTGAATTGTTCGGGAAGAAGACGGGCTATTGCAAAGGCAAAGGCGGTTCCATGCACATCGCCGATTTTTCTTTGGGCATATTGGGCGCCAACGGGGTGGTGGGTGGTGGATTGCCGATTATCACAGGGGCCGGGTTTTCCATTAAGATGCGCAAGACCGATCAGGTGGCGGTTTGCTTTTTCGGGGATGGGGCCGCCAATCGCGGCACCGTGCACGAGGCCATGAATATGTCCTGTATCTGGAAACTGCCGGTGGTCTTTGTGGTAGAAAACAATCAATACGCCTCGACAACGCCCCAGAGCTATGCCTGCTCGGTGAGAGATATAAGCAGCCGGGCTGCCGCCTATAATATGCCCGGAGTTACCGTGGACGGAAATGATTTGCTCCAGGTGAGAGACGCTGCGCAAAAAGCGGTGGAACGGGCGCGCAAAGGGGAGGGACCCAGCCTGATTGAGAACAGAACCTACCGTATCCGAGGTCATTACGAGGGCGATCCTCAGGCGTACCGTAGTGGAGAGGAAATCGCGGACTGGAAGAATGAAAACGATCCCATCAAACGGTTTGCCGATGATCTGACCCGCAATGGGATGTTAACCCCGACCTTGAAAGAGAAAATATGGGCCGAGGTGAAAGCGGAATTGGCCGATGCATTTGCATTTGCCGAGGAAAGCCCTTTCCCCGATCCATCGGAAGCCATGCAGGACCTGTTCGTCAATAATGAATGCTGAGAGGAGTTCAATGATGTCCGATCGCATAATGACCTGTTCGGCGGCGCTGGCGGAGGCCCTGCACGAAGAGATGACTCGGGATGAAACCATCTTTATCCTGGGAGAGGACCTGACGGCCCATGGCGGGGTATTCGGGCAGTTCAAAGGACTCCCCGAGGCTTTTCCGGGGCGTGTCATCGACACGCCCATCAGCGAAATGGGCATCGTGGGTGTCGGGCTGGGTGCTGCCCTGACCGGCATGCGGCCCTTTGTGGATTTGCATTTTTCCGATTTTGTGACCTGCTGTATGGACGAGCTGGCCAATCAGGCAGCCAAAATCCGTTATATGTCGGGCGGTCAGGTGAAGGCGCCGATGGTGGTCTGGTGCCCGGACGGCGCCGGCCTGCGGGCGGCCGCGCAGCACTCTCAATCCCTGGAAGCCTGGTTTGTTCACACACCCGGGCTCAAGGTTGTGGCGCCCAGTGAGCCGGCGGACGTGAAAGGCCTGATAAAATCCGCCATCCGCGATGATGATCCGGTCATGGTTTTCCAGCACAAGAAGCTGTTTGCCAAAGCAGGACCGGTACCCGGGGGCGATTTCACCATCCCTCTGGGGAAGGCCGCCGTTAAACGGACCGGCAAGGATGTCACCTTGTTAAGTTACGGTTCGGGTTTTTATCTCTGCCTGGAGGCCCTCGGCGCATTGGGCAGCCTGAATATTGATGCGGAGGTGGTTGATTTGAGGACGCTCAAGCCCCTGGATATGGCGCTGGTGGCCGAATCCATCCGAAAAACGCATCGGGCGGTTATTGTGCACGAGGCCTGTCTGACCGGTGGATTCGGGGCGGAACTTGCCGCCAGGATACAGGACGAGGTATTTGATTACCTGGATGCCCCGATCAAGCGGGTGGCGGCCAAAGATGTTCCCATACCTTTTTCTCCCCCGCTTGAAGATTATGTGTTGCCCACGGTCTCCGATGTCGTCGAGGCGGTGCGGGCCGTGACGTACCGGTAGAGAAAGAAGGCTCATCGCGGATTAACGTGAAGAAACGTTTTTCTGGAGCGAAGGTTTCAGGTTTCAGTACCGGCTATGCCTTATTTCCCTGCCCGAAACATATAGCGGATTTTTTTCAAGCATGGGAAAGAGTAAATTTCTTTTCAGCCCTTTTACTGGACGCCAGGGTCCTGACAATCCGGGCAAAGGCATCAGGGTCGCGCCCTTTTCTACCTGCTCCTAGCCCGTCCACATCCGGCGAAGCCAAAAGGTCTTTGGTGAATTCGGGGCTTACGCCGCCGCCGTAAATGATGCGAACCTCTCTCGCGGATTCTTGTCCGTATTCCCGTCCGACCCATTTCCGGATGAAGGCGCAGGCCGATGAGATATAATCAGGGGAAGCCGGTTCCGGCGCCCCGATGGTCCATTCCGGTTCGTAAACGATAACGGAGCGTCCCACCTGCTCAGGATCGCCCCCTGCCAGAAACACGGGAAGCCGCTTGGCCAGCACCCTTTCCGCCTGCCCTTGCTGTTCTTTTTCTTCGCCAATCATAAGAATCGTCCGGAGTCCCGCCCGCAAGGCTGAATGCATCTTTTTGTTGACCTCGGCGTCTGTTTCGCCCGTTCTTCGGCGGACCTCCCAATGCCCGAGAATGACCCACCCACATCCCGCATCGACCAAAAGCCGTGGAGAGATCTCGCCGGTATGCGTGGTTCCCGAACCGGCCCAGAGGTTCTGTGCTCCCAGTTCAAGGGAGTGTTTGCCTATGGCCGCGGATAGGGCGTAAAGCGCTGTATAGGGAGGACACAAAACGATTTGTACGCGATCCTCCAGCTCTCCGATCCGGTCAAGGAAAGAGCTTACAAAACGCTTTCCTTCTTCGATTGTCATGGCCATCTTCCAGTTGGCGAGGGCAAAGGGCTTTCTATGACTCGATTC
>JBBSAR010000179.1:0-7758 GCA_038252125.1 Desulfatiglandales bacterium | reverse complement strand
GGAAACAGGTGCCCTCCGGTTCCTCCCCCGGCAATGATGATGCTGAATTCTTTATCCTGCCTTTTCCTTCCGAAAATCGTGTTCATCCGAGTGCCCGTTGCCTCAACTCCTTGCGGAGATATTCAAGAGAACCCCTATGCTCAGGAGCGTCATGATCAGGGAAGAACCACCGTAGCTTATGAGCGGCAGGGTCAGTCCTTTGGTAGGAAGCAGACCCAACACGACCGCCATGTTAATGATGACCTGGAGTCCTAAAAAACTGGTAAGTCCCAAGGCGAGATAGGTACTGTAAAGATCTCGCGCTTTCAGGGAAACCCGTATGCCTCCCATGATCAGCGTGCCGAAAAGGATGATGATGGTAGTCACACCGAGAAGGCCCAGTTCTTCGCCCGTTATGGACAGAACGAAATCCGTATGGGACTCCGGAAGATAAAAGAGCTTCTGTTTACTATTCCCCAGTCCTGCGCCGAAAATCCCCCCGGACCCGAAGGCCAAAAAGGAATGGATGATCTGGAACCCGATTCCCGATGGGTCTTCCCAGGGGTCCAGGAAGGCCAGCCACCTCTTTATCCTGTAGTCGGCCCTGCTTATAAGCCATATGACCACGGGAGAGCAGAGGAGAAAAAGGGAAGAAAGATGGAAAAGTCTCACACCGCCCACAAACAAAGAGATCAGCAGCCAGAGGCCTATGATGACCGTGGTGCCCAGGTCGGGCTGAAGCAGGACCAGCAGCATCAAAATGCCTGCCACCAGCAGGTGGGGCAGGACTCCTCTTGAAAAAGACGCCATTTCAGCGCTCTTTTTCGACATGGAATAGGCCATGTAAACCGCCAAAGAGAACTTGACCAGTTCGGAGGGTTGAAAGGAAAACGGGCCCAGATTCAGCCACCGGCGGGCCCCTCCTATCTCGCGGGCCAGTGCGGGAACATAGAGAAGCCCCAGGAGACAGGCGCTGATAATCAAAAGAGGATACACAAACCTGGAATAGAGCGTATGGGGGACGTATCTGGCCGCAAACATCAAAGGGATGCCGATCAGGCAGAAAATGGCCTGCCTCTTCAGAAAGAAATACCCGTCCGCGAGACGGAGTTGCCCCAGATTTGAGCTTGCGCTGTAGGTCATGACCAGTCCCAGACAAATCAAAAGCATGGTGGGGACCAGAATCAGATAGTCGTAGCCCGAATCCGTGGCAGTTTTCTCAGACATGAACCAGTTCTCTCACGGCGTTGTTAAAGGTTTCCCCCCGGTGCGCATAACTGGAATACATGTCAAAGCTTGCGCAGGCCGGGGCAAGGAGTACGGAGTCCCCGTTTGCGGCCTCTTTAAAGGCGATGGCCACGGCCTCTTTCATATTCTCCGCCAGGGTGTAGGGAATCCGGCCATTGAAGGCTGTTGCCAGCAGGTCTCTGGATTCTCCCATGAAGATCGCATGTTTCACATTGTCTTTTGCAGCCTCCACCAGGGGTTCGTAGTCCGAGCCCTTATGCCTTCCCCCTGCAATGAGGATGACCGGACCATCAAAACTTCCGATAGCCCTGACCGCGGCATCAATATTGGTCGCCTTGGAATCATTATAGAAACGGATTCCGTTCTTCTTTCCTGCTAATTGCAGTCTGTGGGGAAGCCCTTTACATTCACTGATCGTTTGTTGAATGACGTTCGGGTCTATTCGCAAGGCCTCGCCTGCAAGTACCACCGCCATGAGATTCTCAATGTTGTGGATGCCCGGCAGAGAAAAATCTTTTAAAGAAAAAAGCCGGGGATCAGCCCCCTCGATAGCCACGCGGATTGCACCCCGATCAAAAAAGGCCTGCCTGTCTTTTTGTTTCATGAAACCGTAACGGAGGATGGTCACGGGAGGGGGCGCCTGGGCTGCATGTAAGACAGGATCATCGTCGTTTACAATGGCATAATGACCGCTTCCCTGATTTTCAAACACGCGCAGTTTGGAGCGGACATAGTCATCATATCCCCTGTACCTGTCCAGATGGTCGGGAGAGATATTCAGCAGGATGGAGACCTCGGGACAAAAGGAAACGGTGGCATCCAACTGAAAGCTGCTTACCTCCAGAACAATGTAATCCGCCTTTTCATGGCGTGCCAAATAGGCTGACAGGGGCGTTCCCAGGTTGCCTCCCACAAAGACCTGCTTCCCTGCGTTTGCAAGCATCTGTCCTACCCACGTGGTTACGGACGACTTCCCATTGGTCCCCGTTATCGCGATAATGGGGGTCGTGATAAAACGTGCCGCCAGTTCCATTTCACCGATTACCGGGATGCCTTTCTTGGCTGCCGACAGCAGGTTCGGAGTATCATGAGGAACCCCCGGGCTTACAACGATAAGGTCCGCTTGTAAAAAGCTTCGGGTGCTGTGCCCCCCGATTTCCGTGAGAACGCCCGCTTCTTCAAGGCCGCTCAGGATGTGAGGATCAATGTTTCCTCTTCCCCGTTCCTCCGTAACCGTCACTCTTGCGCCCATTCCGGCAACGCAGCGCGCGGCCCAGAAACCGGAAACCCCCAGGCCCACAACCAGGATCTTCTTATCCAAAACCTCCCTGTCCGATGGCATCCTTAAGTGCGGTTCTGCAATAGTCTTAGACGGTTTCATAGCGCAGTCTACCTCAGCTTGAGGGTGCTGATGGACATGAGGGCCAAAATGATTGCAATAATCCAGAATCTGACGATTACCTTGGGTTCGGACCAGCCTTTCATTTCAAAATGATGATGGATGGGCGCCATGCGGAAAATCCTCTGCCCTCCGGTCAGTTTGAAATAAGAGACCTGGAAAATGACCGAGAGCGCCTCAAAGACGAACAGGCCTCCCACCAGGATGAGCAGGATCTCCTGCTTGGTCATTACCGCCACTGTTCCGAGCGCTGCGCCAAGGGGAAGGGAGCCCACGTCCCCCATGAAAATCTCCGCCGGGTAGGCGTTGTACCACAGGAATCCGAGCCCGGCGCCGACCAGCGATCCGCACAGGATGCAGAGTTCGCCTGCCCCCGGCAGATAGGGAATCTGCAAATAGGAGGCGATCTTCACATGTCCGGCGAGATAGGCGAAGATGAGGTAGCTCCCGAAAGCGACAATGGCGGGACTGATGGCAAGGCCGTCCAGTCCGTCCGTGAGGTTGACGGCGTTTGATGTTCCCACGATAATAAATGCCGCCATAGGGATGTAGGCAAGACCCAGATCGGGAGCCGCCTGTTTAAAAAACGGTACATTCAGGAGCGAATCAAATCCGGGCTGGCAATAGATGATGACGGCTGCCCCCAAAGCCCCCGCAATTTGCAAAAGGAGTTTGCCCCTGGCACTCAGGCCGCGGCTGTTCTTTTTGGATATCTTCAGATAGTCATCGGCAAATCCGATGGCGCCGAAAAATACGATAACGAATATAGCCGTCCAGACATAGACGTTGGTCAGTTCAGCCCAGAGAAGCGTGGAAAGGAGAACCGCGGGCAGGATGAGACATCCTCCCATGGTGGGGGTTCCTGCTTTGGTTTGATGGGTGGGGGGGCCGTCTTTCCTGATTTGCTGCCCGATCTGCATATCTCGGAGCTTTCTGATGCTCCATCCCCCCAGCAGAAAGCAGATCATCAACGCGGTCAGACTCGCCAGGATGGTCCTGAACGTGATATATCTGAACACATTCAGCCAGGACACATCCATATGAAATAAGTATATGAGCTTGAACAGCATCTAACGGCGATCCCTTTTCCCGGGCCCCGTGTCATCGGGGGTCTGTGTTTTTCTAAAAATGTTCCTCTCTGAGGAGCGAATCAACGGTACTTAAAAAAGCCGCCATTCCAAACGGCTTATAGAAGTGTGAATCCACACGGTACATTTCAGGGTCTTGCAGTCTGGTGTCGAATGTATTTCCAGTGATGACGATAACTTTTTCTTTGCGACCCTTTTCTTTCATGGTTTTCAACATGCCCACCCCATCCAATTTGGGCATATTAATGTCCGTTACAACAAGATCGAAGGGTTCGTTTTCCATTCTTTCAAGAGATTCCATGCCATCACTTGCCAAACTGACCTGAAATCCTCTTCTGGACAATACTTCAAAAAGGAGTGTCCTGATGCCAAGTTCATCGTCAACGACGAGAACCTTCTTTGTTTCCCTCATTGTTTTTCCTTTTTCTTTTGTAATAACTCGTAAAGATTTAGAGCGCATCGGCTTTGCTCTTCAAAGAGTGCCGCTTTTGGATCTCTTCGGACACCCTCTCAAGGCCCATTCTTCGTGACCCTTTGAGAAGAATAACGTCCCCTTCTTTCAGCTCTTCTAAAATGCTTTCAGCCATTTTCTTGACGTCTTGAACGATTTTCACCTGTCCAGGATTCATCCCTGCCGCGAGTGCCCCCTGCTCCATATCCCGGGCATGCTTCCCCAGGGCAAAAAATAGCTCGGCGCCGACCCCGGCTACCAATTCGCCCGCATTCCTGTGCGCCTGGATAGCGGCATCTCCCAGTTCCAGCATATCGCCGAGCCCTACGATGAGCCGGCCTCCTTTGGTTCTCAAAGTTCCCACACTCTCGAGGGCGGCCCTTAGAGAGGATGGATTGGCATTGTAGGTGTCGTCAATGAGGACCATATCGCTTTCAAGTCGCACAATGCCGAAACGGCCTTTCATCCCTTCATACCGGGCGAGCCCTTCGGCGAACTTTTCGGGCTTCTCTCCAAGGGCGATTCCTACGGCAAAGGCGGCCAGTGCGTTCATCACATTGTGGAGCCCGGGAATTTTCAGCTCTACCGGCCATGCGTTTTCGCCGTATTCCACGTGAAAACGGGTCCCTTTCAGCCCACAGGATGCAATTCCGCGGGCACGCACATCGTTCCTCTCGCCCACGCCGAAAGTCATTTTTTTCCGGGAGATGGCGCCGGCCGTTTTCATTAGGAGTTCATCATCCCCGTTCAGGACCATGAGGGCCTCCTGGCGAATCTTTTCCATCAACTCGGCCTTGGCTTCGGCAATCCCTTCGAGAGAACACAGCCCTTCCATGTGCGCCATTCCCACATTGAGTATGACTCCCACATCCGGGTCCGCTATCTCGGTCAGACGGGAAATCTCCCCTGGTCTGTTCATCCCCATTTCCAGCACCACTTTGTCGTGCTGTTCTTCAAGCCCGAGCAGGGTAAGGGGGAGTCCTATGAGATTGTTGAAATTGCCTCGGGTCTTTAATATCCTGCTGCTTGTCTCAAGAACGGAGGCCGTCATCTCTTTGGCTGTGGTTTTCCCGGAACTTCCCGTTATGGCTACAACCTTCGCACGGTGTTGGCGGCGCCACCACGCCGCGAGATCACCGAGGGCTTTCAGGGTGTCGTCAACGACGAAAATAGCCGGGCCGGGGCTTTTCATTTCCCCTACAGGCGATACCCTATTCGCGATCGCTCTGAAATATTCGGCCTCTTTGGTTTGGAAAAAGCTTCTTGTAACGATTGCCCCGGATGCGCCTTTTCTCAGGGTATCTCCAACAAAATCGTGTCCATCAAAGCGGTCCCCTGTGAGAGCAATGAACAGATACCCATCCTGAATGGCCCTGGAGTCGGTGCTGAGACCATGGAAGACAGCGCTGTTTTCTCCATCGACAAGCATTGCGCCCGTGGCTTCGGCTATTTCTCCGGCAGTTATCTTGTTCCACTTAGCAGGCATCGATTCCCGTTATTCTCCTTATTACGACAACAGGGAAGCCGCTTCCGAAGCTGCTTCTCTGTCGTCAAAATGCCTTTTTGTGCCCGCGATGACCTGATAGGACTCATGGCCCTTGCCGGCAATGAGAATCATATCGTCCTGGTTCGCCGCTTGAATCGCCTTTTGGATCGCGCTCTTGCGATCTAAATCGAGAAAATAGCTTCCCAAGCCTGATTTCTTGACTCCTTCCTCAACCTGTTGAGCAATAGTGAGAGGGTCTTCATCCCTGGGATTGTCCGATGTAATAAAAACCATATCGCTTTTCTTGCCCGCCACGAGGCCCATTTCCGACCGCTTTCCCCTGTCCCTGTTCCCGCCGCATCCAAACACGGTGATGAGTCGCGCGGCGGTCAGCTTTCTGAGGGCATCCAATGCCTTGGACAGTGCATCCGGCGTATGCGCATAATCGACAACAATGGAAAGAGAATGTTCGTTTTCCACTCTTTCCAGACGTCCGGGAACACCATGCAGATCGGCAATGCCCGATGAGATATGACCAAGTTCGATTCCCACTGAAAGCGCTCCGGCCGCGGCCGCCAGGATGTTGTAAAGGTTGAAATCACCGATCAAACGGGACTGGATCCGGACATCCCCTGAAGGAGTGATCAGGTTTGCCGTCAGACCCCGGTCGGATGCATGAATGTCCTCCGCTCTTACCTGGCACCCTTTCCCCAAGCCATAGGTCAGGACGGGAACGCCGGTCAGGTTTGCCAGCTCCTTCCCTCTTGGATCATCCCAATTAATGACCGCCGTTGCGGAATCGTTCTCGGGGCTCTTTGATAGTCCTTTGAAAAGGAGGCTTTTGATGGCGAAGTAAGCGTCCATGGATTCATGGTAATCCAGATGGTCCCTCGAGAGATTCGTGAATATGGCCGTTTGAAACGGACAATTCCGAACCCTTCCCTGATGAAGCGCGTGGGAGGAAACCTCCATGACGATATGGGTCACCTTTTCCGATGCCATGTCCCGTATGATCCGCATTAAATCCAGGGATTCGGGTGTGGTGACGGGCGCCTCCCATGTTTTGTCTGGACTTCGGTAATTAATGGTGCCAATGGTTCCGGGCCTCTTCCCCGCCGTGATGAGAATTGATTCCAGGAGGTAACTCGTAGTGGTTTTCCCGTTCGTTCCCGTAATTCCTATAAGCGGGATTCCTGAAAAGGGATAATCGTAGAAGCGAACAGCAAGCTCGGAAAGGGTTTCCCGTGCGTCTTCCACCTGGATTCGGGTTATCTCCGTCCCGCTTTTTTGTCTTGGCTCTTCCCCTGTAACCTCTTTGTCAACTTCCTCTTGAATGACGGCGACCGCCCCATTTGAGATGGCATCCCGGATAAAATGTCTTCCGTCCAACTGATGGCCTCTCAGGGCTACAAAAAGAAAACCGGGCTTTACTTTCCGGGAATCATAGGCCAGACCGGCAATGTCCATGGAAAGGTCTCCGCTTATATGGGAGATTGCGATTCCTTCCAGGAGTTCTCTTAATTGTACCGTTACTTTTGTCACCTTGATCCTGTTCCTGTAATCGGGAGTCGCCTCGATTGCCCTGCATGCCGTTGGAAGTTTTCCCTGTCTCACATCTGTTTTGCGCATTTATGTGGGAGGTTTAAAGCGCACGATGAGATTTGTTGTCTGATTGATTTCCGACCCCGCTACAGGCTCCTGTTCTGCTGCCAAGCCGGATCCTTTGAGGCTTACTTTCAACCCCAGTTCCCTGCTCTGGTTGAGAACTTCTCTCATCCCCATCCCCTTGAAATCCGGCAGTAAATTGTTCGCCAACGGGAGAGGGTCGGTCTCTTTTGCGTCCTTGACACTTGTCTCCCGGGGCGCCACGGGCTTCACGTCCGCGACCATCGCCAATTCGGCTTCGGGGCTGACACCTAAATGGTTCAGCGTCCAGAGCCCCACTTCTTTAAACACGGGACCGGCGACGATTCCTCCATAGTAGAGTCCTCGAGGCTCATCAATGGTAATCATTAGGACCACTCTGGGTTTTTCCACGGGCGCGAAACCGACGAAACTTGCCACATATTTCGTCTTTGAATATCTTTTGGTTTTTTCATCCACCTTC